>JAIRKH010000114.1 GCA_031260245.1 Treponema sp.
ACACGGCGTCGGCCATAAAGCTTGACGCGGACGCTCGTTTTCTCTATACGTCGAACCGCGGCCGCGACGGCATAACGGTTTTCGGCGTTCAAGACAGCGGCTTGCTCAAATACGCTGGAATTTTTCCTTCAGGCGGTAAAACGCCCCGCGATTTTGCGCTTGTCGGCGATTTCCTGCTGGTCTGCCACCAGGACTCCGACAACCTCGTTGTGTTTCGCGTCGACGGCGCAAACGCCGAAAAGATAAGGGAGTACGAGGCGTTTTGCGGCGTTTGCGCGACGGTTAGTTTAAATAAAGTTAGTCGCTAAAGGGTTGAATACCCCACCCTTTAGGGCGTAAACAGTCCTGTTATGCGACGTTGTGTTTGCTTACAATAAGTATTTACAAACCAGCCTTAGTTATTAATGCCTGAGCAATAAGTAGATTGTTATTTGTTTGTGCTGTTTTACCGGCAACATATTTTTGGTCTGTCCAATCAATTATATATTTTCCTCTATGAGAATTTATCCAATCAACCGTCATGCCTCGTGTTCTAGATGCACAAAATATAATATCACATCCAGCATTCTCAAAATCTATTAGACTTTGCTCTAAGCGTGAATAAGGGTCTCCTTGGCTTTCAATACCTATATACAATCCTTTAATAGTAGCCATAATTACTTTGATGTCAGTTCCAGTAAAAACCATATTTACTTTTGCAGAAGGATATTTTGATTTTAATAAATTGAAAACATTTTTGATGCTTTCAGATTTTCCACAATTTGATCTTCCGTACAAAGCAAAAATACTCCCCATGCTAAAACCTCCATGAAATTTTTGTAAATTATTCTTAAGATTGCTATTGTAATCTTAAGAATATCAACTCGGGTTACGCAGAGACTAAATTAATCCGAATATAGTCCCAAATTTGACCAACTTTTACCTATTTTCAGCATTTTTACACCAAAATACCTGTTCTGATGTATATTCTTCCCCCATTTTTTACTATAGCGTATGGCATAGATCAATAATATAATCAAATTTACAACTATGTCAATAGTTCAAACACAACGGCGTATAACAGGTCGTATATGCTTCGCCGCTAAAGCGGCTCGGGGGGTTACGGCTGGCTAGGTCATTGCGCTTCGCTTCATTCCCACGCCACACTACACCCACGGTTTGCCAGCCCTGGTCTTGCTACGCAAGCCTTTATCGCAGCCGCAAAAATGTCGCAAACAGCCGGAACGTTATGCGAAATACTCCTCCTCTGCATTTGTTGATAAAATTTTACAGAAAACATCCATAAATGTATACAAATTCATTTTTGTTTTTTCAAAAAAGGGCTTGACATATCTGATGACTTTAAGTATCATTTAAATATGTTTACAATCTTACAAACAAACGAAATATATTGTGGACGTTCCGAAGAACTTATGAACCGTATCGAGCCGGACTCTATAGCCCTTTCTTTTTGGTCCCCGCCGTATTTTGTTGGAAAAGAATACGAAGTCGGTGAAACATACGAATCCTGGCAGGCAATGCTCAAGACGGTCATTAGTTTACACGCCAAGGTTTTGAAACCAGGTGGCTTTATGGTCATTAATATTGCGGACATTATCGCGTTCAAAGACGAGGCCATCCCCAGAATCCAAGGATTGAACGTTTCTAATCGCAAATGCCAAATTACAAAAGAAATGGTTTTGGAAGCCAAAGCAAAATTCCCGTCTTACAACCGCGATCAACTAGCGGCATATTTAGGATGCAGTGAGCAGACCATAGACCGGAGACTCAATGGGAATAATATTCGTGGCGGTAAACACCAGCCGCAGACTCGAATAAAACTTGCCGGAGGCCCGCTGGAGACATACTCGTATGACTGCGGTTTGTATCTTTACGACAAGCGAATTTGGAAAAAAGATCCGGCTTGGGCAAATTCCCGCTGGACTACCAATACTTTGAAAGCCGTCAGCGAGACTGAAGACCTGTATATTTTTTGGAAAGCCGGGGAATACGAGGTCAACCGGTCCCGCCTTACGGAACAGGAATGGAAAGAATGGGGCTACCGGCAGATATGGGATATTCAATCAGTGAGGAAGAATGATGACCATGATGCGAAATTCCCCGATGAACTGGCACGGCGGATCATAAAACTATACAGTGACAAGGGCGATACCGTATTAGATCCATTTTTAGGCAGCGGAACAACAGCTATAGCGGCGTTAAGGGAAGGCAGGCGCTATATTGGTATTGAAAAAGAGGAAAAATATGTTGACTTGGCGCGGAGTAATATCAAAAAAGCTCGGTTGCAAACCTTGCTGTTTGATGAAATGCCGCCTGCTAGAACGGTATATCCGCATAACGCCATTCGGCAAGTTGTCGCAGGATTGTAAAACTAACACGGGCGCGAACCTTGCGCGGGTCTTTTTCTTTATCATCTTTACCGGGGAATAATAATCCCTTATGCGTCTGTAGATAATTCGGATTTTCGGCGAGGAGTATTCCATTAGGAATTGATGCAAGCGATATTCTTGATAAAGGTTGCCCTTGTTTTTTGCCGATAAGCCCTAACATTGCATACACCGGTTTTAGCACAATATGAACAACAGGGGCTATTGTACCGTCGCTTAATACAAAAAGCGGTGGAATGGCGCAGTGGAAAGGATGAGAGGCCCGCTGTCCCTCCGCTGTCATCAAGTCATTGATAACGCCATAACTTTTACTATCCCATTTTCCATTGCCGGAAATTTGATTATGTGACATAACCGCGTGATCCTGATCATCTCTTGGGCCTACAGATTTTATGTCAATAAAAAGCCAAACTGAATCTGTAACATCCAGTATGGAGTGTAACTGCCTACCGGAAATAATATAACGATCATCGGGGCCGGTTGGCAGGCCGGTATCGGTTACTTGAAAACGGTCTCCCAAAAATCTTGAGATTTTTGGACAAAGCACATGTTCTCCTACTTCTATCCACGGGTATTGGTCGCCTTTCGGCTGTCTCCCTCGCTCATCGGGCGGATAATTTTGCCAGAACGGATACAAAAAAGACGCCTCATCATAATCACGTTTTATTTCATCGTGATTTTTCATAATAAAATTCGATAAAACATCCATACAAAAACACTCAATCTGAATTAACTTTTCAGGATTGTTAATGAAAAAATTCCTTGATTCGTTATAACGCTTAAATTGTTCGTCACGATATTGATTAAACATCTTTTTCCTCCACTATTAATTCAACCGGAGCAACATTGAGAGCGACTGCAATGACCTGTAAAGAGTCAAGGGGTAATATTACGTTCTCCCCGTTCAATACTGCCAATATACGTTCTATGCAATCCTGCCTTCTCCGCCAATTCTTCCTGAGATATACCGAGTTTCTTTCGGTATTTTTTGATATTATTGCCAACAATGGCGCTCAATTTATCATTCATAGACATATTATATGGTAATGACGACTATTAGTATACAGACTATAAGTATCATATTATAGAATTACGAAAAACAGTGGAGGAGTACGTCGCATAACAGTCCTGTTTACCTCCACTACCAAAACGTCGTAAACAGCCGGAATGTTGGGTAGCTATTTCTTTAAATTCTTGAGAGCTTCCGCAAACGGGTTGTACATGACGCCGTCGTCAGTGGAATTTTCACGCTTCGGTACTGAATTGAGATCTTTGCGCGTAACCACCACGACCCGTTTCTTACCTACGGAGGGCTTCTTGTCCGCGGCGCGCGACGCTCTTTCATGGGACTCTGTCTTCTTCTCCACTCCGCTCGTGGACAGGGTCCTCAAGGAAAGACTGATGCGCCGCCGCGTCCGGTCAAGCCCAATGATGTGAAAATCAAGTACATCCCCCACCTTTACTGCGTTCATAGGGTCTTGCACGAAGCCGTCGCTCATTTCGGAAATATGTACCATCGCGGTCTCCTTGACGCCCACGTCCACAAACGCGCCGAAGTCCACTACATTCTTGATTCTGCCAATAATGGTCATACCTTCGGTAAGGTCGTCAAACGAAACCACGCCCTTCCGCATAATCGGCTTGGGGAAACTCTCGCGGGGGTCCCGTCCAGGTTTCTTCAGTTCGTCTACGATATCTTGGATAGTCGTATCGCCCACTCCGAATTTTTGTTTCAGAGACTCGGTCGTTTCTGTAGTCAGCGCGCCGGTTGTGGTGAGCGCGCCGTGAATGACGCGAGCTATCTCGTAGTTCTCAGGATGGACCCAGGTGTTATCGAGAGGGTCTATGCTTTCTGGTATCTTCAGAAAGCCGGCGCATTGTTCGAAGGTCTTGGGACCCATGCCCGGAACGTCCATGATCTCGCTTCTGCTCGTAATTTTCCCTTTTTCATCGCGGTACTTCACCATTTTCTTAGCAAGGCTTGCATTGACGCCGGAAACGTATTTGAGTAACGACGCGCTTGCGGTGTTAAGGTTCACGCCGACGTTGTTCACAACGCTGGAAACCACCTCGTCCAGGGTTTCAGACAGCTTTTTCTGGTTGACGTCGTGCTGATAAAGCCCCACGCCGATAGCTTTGGGGTCTATCTTTACGAGCTCTGCAAGAGGGTCCTGGAGTCGGCGTCCTATGGAGATGGCGCCCCGTATGGTGAGGTCGAGTTCCGGGAATTCCTCCCGCGCGACGTCGCTTGCCGAATAAACAGATGCGCCGTCCTCGTCGACAACGGTGAAGAACACGTCCATGTTGTTTTCGGCGACGACCTGGGTTACGAGGTCCTGCGCTTCTTTTGAGCCGGTTCCGCCGCCAACCGCAATTAGTTGTAGATTATAGTCTTTGATATGGCGCAAGACGAGCGCCTTTGCGGTCAAGGGATGGTCGTTCTTGAAGACGAAATGCGCGAGGTATTTGCCGGTTTCGTCGAGGCACGCGCATTTCGCGCCTGTGCGTATACCTGGGTCGACGCCCAACACTCTCGTTCCCTTGATGGGTTGTTGCATGAGGAGGTTTTTCAGATTAGCGCTGAAGACGCCTACGCCATGGTCGTCAGCCGTGTCGCTCTGGTCGCCTCGTATTTCACGGATGACCGCGGGCGATAGTAAGCGTTTCAGCCCATCTTCAATGGCGGTCTTGTGATAGTCGTTGTGGAGAACGTACTTCTTCTGTAGAAGTTCTACAGCCGCGTTCTCGTCAATATCAATGGTCGTCTCAAGCGCTCTCGCGCGCTCCCCGCGGTTGATTGCTAGAATGCGGTGCGGCTTGATTTGCGACAACTTTTCAGCGTAATCCCAATACATTTGATATGTGGAAGTCTTCTTCGCGTCCTCGCCTCCAATTCCTTTGACGACGATGCGTCCATCGGCTAAATAAAAAGCTTTGACGGCTGCGCGACTGTCTGGGTCCTGGGAAACGCGCTCCGCAATGACGTCCATCGCGCCTTGTAGAGCATCCTCGACCGCGGCGACCGAAAGCTCCGGCGCCTCCATGTTTTCATGGACGAACTCCACGGCTTTTGTCCGTAGTTCCGGTTCTTCCAACTCTTGCATGGCGTCAGCAAGCGGGCCAAGTCCCTTCTCAAGAGCCGCCATCCCGCGAGTTTTCTTCTTTTTTTTGTAAGGGAGGTAAATATCCTCCAGCTCCGCTAGAGTAGCGGCTTTCACGATGTTGTCGTAAAGAGGTTCCGTGAGTTTGCCTTGTCCGAAAATGAGCGAGATAATTTCAATACGGCGTTCCTCAAGGTTTTTGCCTGAATTGAATCCGTGTTCAACGTTCCTTACCTGCACTTCGTCGAGATTGTCGGTGCGCTCTTTACGATACCGTGAGATGAAAGGCACGGTCGCGCCTTCTGAAAGAAGTTCCACAACGGCCGCAACTTGTCCCTGTTTTACGTTCATATTATCCGCAATGCGTTTTACCAGAGCGGTCTCGTCAACTTTAAGTCCGCTAATGAATTCTTGTGTCAATTCCATGTTTTTCCTGTTATTTTTTAAGCTTATTCCTCATGTCTGTATATTATACAATTATACTTTTGTTTTTACAAGGAGTGGTTAAATAACGGCGTCCAGTATTGACGCCAAGAGCGCCATTCTAATAAACATACCGAATTTCGCCTGCTTGAAGTAGACCGCCCGCGGGTCAGAGTCCACTTCCGTCGCGATCTCGGTTACCCGCGGTAGAGGGTGTAGCACAAGTAGGTCTTGATGGGCAAGTTCCATCTTCCGCGCGTCGAGGATGTACGCGTCTTTTAGCCGAATGTAGTCTTCCTCGTTGAAGAAGCGTTCTTTTTGTACCCGCGTCATGTAAAGCACATCGAGTCGACCGATAACGCTTTCCATACTATCGGTTTCCGTATATCCGACGCCGTTTGCGTCAAATTCTGTAGTGATATATGACGGGACCCGCAGTTCCGGCGGCGAAATGAACACTTGCCTCACCCCGCTGTAGCGGGTGAGGGTTTTAGCGAGAGAATGAACCGTTCTGCCGAACTTGAGGTCTCCACAGAAGCCTATGGTAAAATTGTCGATGGAGCCGCGCAAACGGTGTATAGTGAGCAAATCGGCGAGGGTCTGAGTCGGGTGGTGGTGTCCGCCGTCTCCCGCGTTTATGACCGGTACGGACGAGTAGCGGGACGCAAGAAGCGCCGCGCCTTCCTTGGGATTACGTATAACGATAACGTCCGCGTAGCAGGACGCCGTGCGGACCGTGTCAGCGAGGCTTTCACCTTTGACTGTGGAACTTGCGCTTGGATCCGCAAAACCCAGACAGGAACCGCCCAAGCGAAGCATAGCCGCCTCAAAACTCAACCGCGTTCTGGTACTCGGCTCGAAAAACAGCGTCGCAAGCAGTTTGCCTCGACAGGATTCTCGCAAATACCGCGGCTCTTTCTCGATTCTCTCCGCGAGAGCGAAGAGACCGTCCAATTCTTCCCCTGTTAAATCAGACGGTTCAATGAGATGACGCATCTTGAGCATATATCCTCTCTATTGAGCAATTCTTCAAATAGTCGTAATACCGATGGTCGTAGTCCTGACTCTTCCACTTTGTCGCCAAATGTCTTTTTCGTCTTAAGCGCATATAGTTATTAACTATACCATATAATTTGTCTTTGTAAAAGAGGAAAATTCCACTAGTTTAAGAATCGCAATACCTCTTTACTTTTTTTTTACTTTTTGGTAAAGTAGTAGGGTTCTGAACTTTTTAGAACAGCCCTATAACTATTACTAAGGAAGGTTTCTATGTCACGAGTATGCGATATTTGCGGAAAGCGCCCTATGACAGGCAATACAGTCAGCCATGCAAAAAACCACACGCGCCGCGTATGGCGTCCCAACCTCTTGAAAATCAAGACGGAAATGAGCGGTTCAACGGTTACGCTTAAGATTTGCGCCCGCTGTCTCAGAAGCGGCAAGGTCGTCAAAAAGGTGTAAAGGAGTTCTTTAGGGGACAGGGGCTTGAGCGACCGCCGCGTTTCAAGCGCATTAATAATACCCCTCCCCCTCCCGCTTTCATCCCCCTAACAATTCGTTAATAGCGGCGGCCGCTCGGCGTCCTTCGCCCATTGCGAGGATGACGGTGGCCGCGCCCAATACGACGTCGCCGCCCGCGTAAACCGCGTCAAGCGACGTCTTTTGTCTGTTGTCAACGACGATACGCCCGCGGCTGTCCGCTTTGAGCGCGGGCGTAGAGCGTTTAAGCAGGGGATTCGGCGCGTTGCCCAGCGCGGGAATTACCATATCGCAAGCGAAGCGATATTCAGACCCCGTAAGAGGAACGGGACTGCGCCGTCCGGAAGCGTCGGGCGCGCCGAGTTCAAACTTTTGCAGAGTCATGGCGGCGACCTTTGCGTTTTTGTCGTCCAGTATTTCTGTAGGATTCCTTAAAAAATCAAAAATCACGCCTTCTTCCGCCGCGTGTTCCACCTCTTCGGCGCGTGCGGGCATCTCGTCTCTGGTACGGCGGTAAATAATGTGAACCTCTTCCGCTCCGAGCCTCAACGCCATACGGGCCGCGTCCAGAGCTACGTTACCGCCCCCGACAACCGCCGCAACGCGCGCGTGAAAGAACGGAGTCCCCGCGTCCGCGTCCCACGCCTTCATCAGATTGGCGCGAGTGAGGTATTCGTTGGCGCTGAACACGCCCGCGAGGTTCTCGCCCGGAATGTTGAGGAACTTGGGTAAACCCGCGCCAGTGCCGATGAACGCCGCGTCGAATTCCTCCAGAAGCTCGTCCAGGGTTTTCGTACGCCCCGCGAGAAAATTCATCTCGAACTTGACGCCGAGCTTTTCCAAGCCGCGGACCTCCTCCGCGACCACGGCTTTGGGCAGGCGGAATTCCGGTATGCCGTAGACCATCACTCCGCCGGGCTTGTGCAGAGCCTCGAAAACTGTTACCGCGTAGCCCATACGCGCAAGGTCGGCAGCGGCTGTCAGCCCCGCGGGACCTGAGCCTACGACGCCGACTCGTTTGCCGACGCTAGGCGCGACCGTGGGCGCGTCGACGCTCCTGTTCGCCCGCTCCCAATCCGCGACGAACCGTTCCAGCCTCCCTACGGACACAGCCTTCTCGATACTCTTCAGGCTCAAGCCCACGGTGCATTTGAGCTGACACTGCTTTTCTTGAGGGCAAACCCGCCCGCACACCGCGGGAAGCGCGTTAGTCTCTTTGATAACGGCGAGAGCCGCCTTGAAGTCGCGCCTCTGAATCTCCGCGATGAATCGGGGTATCCGCACACCCACGGGACAGCCGTCGACGCACGGCGCATTCTTGCAATTTAAGCATCGTTCCGCCTCGCGTACCGCCTGCTCCTCGGTATAACCGAGCGCGATTTCGTCCATGTTCCGCAGACGGACGTCTGGTTTCTGCGTCCGCATCTCCTGGGGCGGAATAGCAAGTCTTTCTTTTATCGTCATAAGAACATCATATCAACTTCGCGGCTAGACGGCAAGCGGTAGAAACGATGGGCGCGAGGGCGAGAAGCAGAGGAAGGGGTGTTCGCTGGTAATAGAAGCGAAAATATGAAGCGTCCCCTGCGCGTGGCGCGTTCTTTTAAAAGAATCGCATAATTTTGTAATTACTCTCTTGCTTTTTTGTTAATTTTATAGTAGCATAAAATTGCCCTAACAGCCGCCCACCAAGCGCCTCCTTTCTAGCGCCCTCCTTTTTCATCACTGCGGGCGCGGTTGTTTTTAAACAAACGAGGGGTTCATTTATTTATTTTTATAAGGAATATCAAATGGCTATAATACCAATCAAATCAAAAGGCGTGGCGTATCTGTTGTGGTTTTTCCTCGGCGTTTTTGGAGCGCACCGATTCTACCTTGAGAAGATAGGTACCGGCGTGCTGTATCTTTTAACCGTCGGCGTCTTCGGTATCGGGTGGATCATCGACCTGTTCACGCTCGGAAACCAAGTGGACGTCTACAACGCGATTCACGGCGGCGTGGGCGGCTCAATAGGCGGCGTGGGTGGCTCAATAAACAGCAACCAAAACAACATCGTCGTCAACGTTACCGCGCCGGCGGCCGCCGCGCCCGTCTCATCGGGGAAGATTTCAGCGGAAAAGCAAATTCTCACCCTGGCCGATAGGTCGGACACGCTGTCCCTCAAACAAATAGTCTCCCAAACCTCTTTAGAACTGGACGAAGCCGAAGAAGCCGTCAAGAAGCTGATAGCCAAAGGCATGGCTAAAGAACAAGTAGACCCCGACGGCAGACTCACCTATATTTTTTCGTAATGCAGTGCGCTCATCACCCCGGCAGGCAGGCGAACAACCTTTGCATGAGTTGCGGCGCGTGGTTCTGCGACTCATGCATGGGACGCTCTCTCAACCCGCCCCTATGTAAAGATTGCGCCGACCTGTCAAACAAGGCTGGCGAATTAACCAAAGATATGGATAGCGCGCTGAAATTTTCGGATAAAACAAGAAGAATTATCAGGATTGGGCTCGGCGTCGGGGGACTCGTCGTTATGGGATTAGCCGCCTTTTTCCAATTCAAGCTGTTTCCAAGGCTACTCGGAATACATTTCGCGTTTTTACCGTATACGGCGCTCTTTTTTACGTCGCTCGCCGCGGTCGGCTGGTTTGCGGTACTAAAGCGTCCTTCCTCCAAACCCAAAGGAGAGCGCATCACCGCCGCGCAAATAGAAACGCTCCTTAAAATAGACGACAAGCTCACCCCCAGCCGTCTGGCGAGCGCGACAAACACCTCTGTAGAATACGCCAAAAAAGTCCTAAACGACTTGGCGGTGGAGGGTAAACTGAACGTGTCAGCAGGCGTACGCGAGCTAATTTATTCAAAAGACTTACTGCCTGAAAGAGAAGCGTAGAGCGAACGAAAAAAATCATACCAAACCTTCCGCCGCCGGGAAGCAGATGCTGTTTCTGCCTGCTTTTTTGGCGCGGTAGAGGAAGTGGTCCGCCTGCACAAGTAAGTCGTGGTAGGAGAGGTCGGCGCTAGGCGTGATTGTGGACACTCCTACGCTTACTGTAATGGAAGTGAGCTTGTCTTCTGCGGTGGGAATATGCAGATTCTGTACGTTCTGACGGATTTGCTCCGCGATTTCCACGGCCGCCTTGATGGACGTGTCCGGCAGGAGCACGCCAAATTCTTCGCCTCCAATGCGCGCGGCCATGTCTGACGCCCGCCGCGCTGATTGCGCGAATATATTGGCAACCGCACGGAGGAGAATATCGCCCTGGGGATGACCGTAGGCGTCGTTATATTCCTTGAACTTGTCCACGTCTATCATGCAGAAGGACAAGGGTTTCTGATCCCGCTCCGCTCGCTTCCACTCCATAGTGATGCGGTCGTTGAAGCAACGGCGGTTCGAGAGGCCGGTCAGTTCGTCCACGAGACCAGCCTTTTCAAGCGTACGGAGATGTTGTAATGTGCGGAGTTGTATCTTCACTCGCGCCTTGACCACAGCCGATTTGAACGGCTTCGTGATGAAGTCAACAGCCCCTAGTTCCAGTCCTTTTTCCTCGTACCTAAAGTTATTGAGCGCCGTTATGATGATGACCGGAATGACAGCCGTCTCCTGCTTTGATTTCAGCCTTTTAAGAATGTCGAATCCGTTCATCTCAGGCAGCATAATGTCGAGTAATATAACGTCCGGTTTTTCTCTTTCTATGAACGCGAACGCCTCCTTCCCAGTAAACGCAAAAACTGGTTTGTATTCGGGCGAGAGGATGTCCCTCAATATGATATGATTCTCACCGTCATCGTCAATGACAAGAATACAGCTCTTGGGGAGGGGGGTATGTTCAAATAGTTTTTTTAACAGCCTTTCTATTCTGAGTGCCGCCTGTTTATAGTCCAAGCTGGAAACAAGGGCGCTGATGTCGTCAAGCTCTCTGTCTACGGTCTCACTGTAAGCGGCGGACTTGAGTTCCGCGGCAATCTCCGTGGCTTGCTTTGTCCTATACGATAAGCAGGCTTCTTCCAACGTATCGAGCGTCTCGATTAAGGCGGTCGCGCTTATTAGCTTCCTGTTGTCCTGATGAGAAGCGCCGAGAATGGATTCGAGCCGCTTTTTGAAGGCGCTCACGGAGGATAAAAACGCCTGTGTTTTGACTCTACAGATTCTTTCATCCGCTTGAACTGTTTGAACTGTAGGCTCGCCGTTTATGATTTTTCTTGCCAACATTTCAAGTTTCTTTGCTTTGTCGGATAACTGCTGTATTCCAATGGTGGCGATTACGCTCTTGAATGAGTGAATATGGATAGTGTAATTCTTCCAATCCCTTTGCCTTAAAAAGGACAAGACCGCCTTTTTTCTTTCGCTAAAACTCCAACAGAACTGTCGCAGGACTTTCAGATAAGTATCTATACTGCCGCCGGTATAGGAGACGCCTTTTTCAGGGTCGAGACCGTCGATGCGCTCCAGTTTGCTGATTATCTCTTGAGATGGGTCCTGACGGACGTCTCCGTCCGTGACGATTTTGTCTGCGGGAAGCCATTCGGCAAGCACGCGGTTGAGACGGAACCGCTCAATGGGCTTGCTAACGAAATCGTTCGCGCCGGCCGCGAAGAATAGGTCCTTCACCTTCGCGACAGTGTTAGTAAGAACGATGATGGGCATTTTCTGAAACCACGCGTCTTCGGTAAGTTTCCGTATACGCATGATGGTTTCAAGGCCGTCCATTTCCGGCATCATGTGATCCATAAATACTAGGTCGTAGCGTTTTTTCTGCGCCATCTGTAGGGCGTCTTTACCGCTCATGGCTATGTCGGCTTTCAAGTTGTGTTTCTCCAAGAAAGCGAGAGTAATAGTCAGATCCATCGGCACATCATCAACCACAAGTACATTGATCGCGTCGCGGTTTTTTGCGGTCACGTAAGAGGAAGTCTCGGTCCGTAACTTCACATGGTCCGGGTCGCCGTCCTCAAACGGCAAAAGAATGGTAAACGTGGAGCCTTTGCCGTAGACGCTTTCTACTTTTATGGAGCCATACATCAAGTTGACGAGCTGTTTCACGGTTGCCAATTCTAGTCCTGCTTCAGCGAGTCCTTGATTGCCCATACAGTCAACCGTCTCTAATCTGTCGAATATTTGGGGGATGTCTTCATCTCTTATGCCTACGCCTGTGTCGCTTACCTTGACGCCCAGCTCCTTGTTTTCAACAAACAAGGATAGTTTAACGCCGCCTTGGCGCGTGTGTATTACCGCGTTGTTCAAGATGTTGGTCATTATCTGCCTAATGCAGGTTTCGTCGCCAAACAAAATAGTCGGTACGTCGTCCGCCAACGTTGCCTTAAAACTGATGTTTTTGCTTCTGGTTATGAAACGGAATAGAGACACGATGTTGTCGAAAAGATCCCTTATGTTGAAATGGACTGGTTCCACCTTGCCTGCTTCTTCTTTTGAGAAGTCGAGAATATCGTCGATGAGGCTGAGTAAAATCTGGGACATATTCTTGATATCGTTGAAGTAGCGTTTTTGTACGCCGTCGAGGTTGTCGGTTCGCATAAGCATGCTCATACCTGCAACCGCATTCATGGGTGTGCGGATTTCGCGGCTTATCTTGGCGAGGAATCCGCTTTGAGCGAGACTCGTTTCTTCCGCTTTTTGCTTGGCGTTTATGACGTCGTCGTAGAATATGATACAGAATCCGACTATAGCGCCGTTTTCGTTAATCAGGGGAGAAGTCGATATGGCGTAAAGGCATAGCTTGCCGGATGTCCATGCAAGAGAAGCTTCCGAAATTATCGTTTTCTTGAATTGAGCGGCATTATGGATGCTCTGCTCCGCCTTGTTGAGGAACTCTTGGTCCGCAAACTGACGGTAAACGTCCAGAATATGTTCATTCCTCAGCTCCTCGAGGCTCCCAAAACCCGCGAAGGCAAGAAATTGCGCGGAACAATACTTTGTACGAAGGTCCTTGTCAATCATCAACAACACATTCGGCACATTTTTCAAGAATAGTCTCATATATTTTTCAAACTGTCGCTGTTCAACTTTACGGGCGTCTATAGCCTGTGGATTCATCTGATAAATTCGTTCTAGGTTTTTCATTCTGTATGAATGGGGGGATATGGCCCCCCCCCCCCATAATTGAAATGTTTAGAACTATCAGAATGATTAGGGATATTTCCCCGTTTTCGCTTTATCTTTTTATGATAGGACATTATGAATACACTCCTCAATTTTTTCGACTTTATACCGAGAGACGACCCTTTAAGAACTTCTGAAAATACTATAAAGTCGAATTATAGAAAATAATGTGATACTTGTCAAGAGTCTTCGTGTGTTTAGAAGCATGTACGGGCTTTTCAATAAACATTTTTCCTATTCCGCGTCTTGAATTTTATTCTAGCGTATATTATAATTAAAAGACAGGAGAAAACAATGAACGGTATACAACCTTACGATCCGCCGAATACGTTGACGAGACGCGCGGTTACGGCCATAGGGAGCATAGCGGGGGGTATAGGATTATTCGCGCTTGGCAGTCTCGGAATCATACCGGGCATAATCGCGGGCGGAATTACGGCGGTAGCCGGACTGGCGAGCATGGCGTCCTCCGACAAAACAGATAAAAATACAGGGGCGTTTCTCGCTGGAGCTGGCGCGTTGACCATCGCATCCAAACTACCCTTGATAGGCGGACTCGCGGGGCTGATTTCGGGAATCGGCGCGCTGTCGCTCATCGGAATAGGCGTCTGGAACGGCGTTAAGTTTTTCAAAGGCTTGAAGGCGCGGAGTTGAAGTATTTCTTTGAAACCTATGGCTGTCAGATGAACGTCGCGGAATCCGTCGCAATGGTCAGGACGCTGGAGGAACGGAGTTGGCAAAGAGCCGAAACCATCGAATCCGCAGACCTGGTTATCGTCAATACCTGCTCGGTGCGGCGGACCGCGGAACAGCGGGTCTTTGGACGACTCGACCTGTTCAACGCGCTCAAGCGGAAAGCCGTTGCAGAAAGAGGCATGAGAGGAAGGCGTCCGTTTAAAGTACTGGTCGCCGGATGTATGGCGTCCCGACTTGGCGAAAAGCTCAAAGCCGATTTTGTGATGGGAACCCGCGATAAGACGAATTTCCCGCGGATTCTGAAAGAGGTTGAAACGTTCAACCAAGGAGAACTCGGAACAAAACCGACTCCGTATCCCTTCGCGGTCGGCGAAGAAACCGCCGCATTTTCCCCGTTGCATTATGAGGAGGGCGCAATTCGTTCCTTCGTGCCGATTATGCATGGATGCGATAATTTTTGCGCCTACTGCATCGTCCCCTACACGCGGGGCAGGGAAGTTTCGCGCTCGCCGTCCGATATTCTGGCGGAAATCAGAGCCGTATCCGCCAAAAACGCGCGGGAAATCACGCTTCTGGGGCAAAATATCAACGCTTACCGATGGAACGACGTTTCTTTCGCCGAGCTTCTTGAAATAATCGCTCAAGAAATCGAGAGGATGGGAGACAAAATCCGTTGGGCGCGGTTTTTGTCAAGCCATCCCAAAAATTTTTCCACGAAAATCATCGAGGTAATGGCGCGGTACCGTTGTTTCTGCCGACATCTCCATCTGTGCGTTCAACATGGGTCGGACCGCGTTCTTGAGGCGATGAATCGGCGCTACACTCGCGCTTGGTATTTGGAGCTTGTCGGCCAAATCCGCGCGGCGTTGCCGGACGTAACCTTTTCAACCGACATTCTGATTGGCTTTCCGGGCGAAACCGAGGCGGATTTCGAGGAGGCTCTTGAGCTTATGCGGCAAGTTCGATTCCTTTACGCCTATACGTACCACTTCAACCCGCGCGAGGGGACTGCGGCGTTTTCCCTGCCCTATCGCGTACCGGACGAGGTTCAGCGGAAGCGGCTTTCCGCGGTCATCGCCTTGCAAAAGGAGATTTCCGCGGAACTACTCAATGCCCGCATAGGCGAGCGAGTCGTCGTTTTGATTGAAGGTTTCTCTAAAAGAAACGCGGACGAGCTTATCTGCCGAACTGAGCGGGACGAAATGGTAGTGATTCCGGGAGACGGATCCCGCATCGGAGAGTTCGCGGAGGTTAGACTTGAGACGCTGAACGGCAACACGTTTAGAGGAAAAGAGCTGAAGGAATAGAGATTCGGGAGCGCGGCGTGAAAGCTTATTAAAGAACTTTCTAACCGCCGTCCCTTATTCCCGATTCTCTATTATATTAAGGAGTAATTATGGTTGCATTGATTGAATTCGTCGTTATTTTGGTTGCCGCGCTTATTTTTGTTCTGTCAAATCAGCAGAGTAGTTGCGATATTTCGCTTTTTGGACTTTATACGTTTCACAACGAGCCGGTTTATGTTATATCGCTGGTTTCGTTTATTCTCGGAATTGGCGCCTCCATACCGTTTTTTCTTTTTTTCATTCTTAAAAAGAAATCAAAAGGGAAAATGGAAATCAAAAGGCGAAAAAAGGGTGAAATTGAGACGGAATATCCGATTCCAACGCCAGAAAGTCAAGATTAAAACGTTTCTCTGCTGTTCATTGACCTTTTTTCCCGTCTTTGTCCAGTCCGTCCACGCCCAAAATGTGGAGTCCGAACTTGAACGGCTTGGACGGCTTGTCCGCACGGCAGGGAACGAAGTGGAAAAGCGTCCGCATCTCGTGCGTATAGCAAAGCTTTATCAGCTGTCCGGGAATATAGAAGGCGCGGCAAACGCATGGCAGTCCGCTGCGCTCGCCGGCAAACGGGACGACGGTTGTTTGATGGAAGCGGCTTTCTGTTTTGCCGCGATAGGCGCTTTCGACAAGGCAAACGCAAACGCTCGTATAGTTCTACTCGCGGGCGGCGACCATTTCGCGGCGAAAGCCCGTTTTCTCATGGCGGAAATAGAAGCGTTTAACAGAGGAGACGTCGCTCCCATCGTCGCCCTCCTCGCGGACCCCGTCTTCGAGGCTTACAAATCGGTTGTCTATTACACCGTTTGGAAGCTCACGGGAGATAACGCCTACAAAACGCTCCTTCTCTCCGAATATCCTACAAGCCTTGAAGCCCTTGTATGTCAAGGCACAAAGGCGGTAAGCGCCTTTCCGTCTCCTCTGTGGATTTTGCCCGCAAACAAAGGCGATACTTTCAATCGGCAGGAGAAACCCGCCGAATCCCTTGCTCTACAAACCGGGCTTTTCAGCGAAAAGGCAAACGCCGAAGCCCTCGCTGAAAAAATAAAACAAGCCGGTTTCTCCGCGAAATCTATGCCGAAAACAAGGAATAACAAACATTACTGGGCTGTCATAGTTTCCGTTGACGATAACATAAACGCCGCCATATCGCGACTCAAGGCGCTGGGTTTCGAGGCGTTTCCTGTGAAATGAAATAGAATGATATTGAATTTCTCTTCTAAAAGTAGTATATTTTACTAATTTCGTAACAGAGAAAAGGAATGGACATGGACAAAAAGAATAAAATTCGTTCTACCACCGTTTTGGCGGTGCGGAAGAACGGTCAGGTGGCTATGGCTGGAGACGGTCAAGTCACGATGGGTGAAACGGTCATGAAGAACAACGCGCGGAAAGTACGACGGCTCATGGACGGGAAGGTGCTTTGCGGCTTTGCTGGAGCGACCGCGGACGCGTTTACGCTTTTTGATTTATTTGAGACAAAACTTAAAGAATATTCTGGGGATTTACTCCGCGCCGCTGTGGAGCTTGCCAAAGACTGGCGTACGGATAGAACTCTTCGCAGGCTCGAAGCCTTGCTTCTCGTCGCCGACGTCAACAAGATTTTGCTCATATCCGGAACCGGAGATGTGATAGAACCGGCGGAGTCTGCTCTTGCGATAGGTTCAGGCGGCAACTACGCCTATGCCGCGGCGATGGCTTACCTTGAAGGCAGTTCTTTCACAGCCGCGGAAATTGCTGAAAAGAGTCTCAAAATCGCGAGTAATATCTGTATCTACACTAACGGCAACATTATTATTGAAGAATTAGGAAAAAGCAAGGAATAGGCTGTGGAAGTAAGGATTCTCTGATTTGTAAAAATCATAGTTAAACTTCCTGCCCATCACCATAGGAGAAAATATGAAAGAATTAACCCCGCGTGAGATAGTCGCGGAACTTGACAAGTACATCGTAGGGCAAAAAAAAGCTAAACGCGCGGTCGCGGTCGCTCTGAGGAACCGCACACGGAGACTCAAGCTGGAGGACAGTATAAAAGAGGACATCGCCCCGAAAAATATCCTTATGATTGGTCCTACCGGCGTTGGGAAAACTGAAATAGCGAGGCGGCTCGCAAAGTTAGTGGAATCGCCATTCATCAAAGTGGAGGCTACCAAATATACGGAAGTGGGCTACGTGGGACGGGACGTAGAGTCCATGATTCGGGACATCATGTCCGTGGGAGTCGCAATGGTGAAGCAAGAAATGCAGAAATCCGTGGAAAGTGAAGCCAAGAAACATACGGAGGAAGCCCTTCTGGACCTTCTCTTCCCCAAGAGAAAACAGAAAGAGAAACAACCCGGTCCCATGGTGAGACCTGTAGGCTCTTTTTCCTTGAATCCCGAAGCGAATTCTGGTCCGTCCATAGTGGGAACGGCTATACAGGTTGGTATACCCATCTTTGACAAGAAAGACAAAAGCAACTTCGAAGAGTCGCGGCAAGAGACTCCTGAAAATGTCACCGCTAAGGAAAAACTCCGTGAGATGCTTCGCGCCGGTAAACTCGAAGACAAGATGGTTGAAATTTCCGTGAGTCAGAATTTCCAGTTTCCGGGTATAGAAATGATGGGCGGCGGCTTCGAAGACATGGAGTCCAGTCTCTCCGGTATTTTCAACACCCTCGGAGGCAATCAGAAGCGTAAACGAGTGACAGTCGCTCGGGCCCGTGAGATTATTATGGCGGAAGAGAGCGACAAGCTCATTGACCGTGAAAAAGTCAGCGATGAAGCTAAACAGCGGGTTGAGCAGACAGGCATCATATTCATAGATGAAATCGACAAAATCGCCGCAAAAAGCGACCGCGGCGGAGGCCCTGACGTATCTCGCGAGGGCGTTCAACGCGATATTCTTCCCATTGTGGAAGGCGCGACCGTGAACACCAAATGGGGACAAGTAAACACCGACCATATCCTATTCATTGCGGCAGGCGCATTCAACGTCTCAAAGCCCTCGGACCTAATTCCTGAATTGCAAGGGCGTTTCCCGCTCCGTGTAGAGCTGAATTCTTTGGGCAAGGAAGATTTCCTCCGCATATTGACAGAACCGAAAAACGCTCTCACCAAGCAGTACACGGAACTACTCAAGACGGAAAATGTAGAGATAGAATTCACGAGCGACGCCATTGAGCGGCTGGCGGATCTTGCGGCAGAGGTTAATTCAAAGCTAGAAAATATCGGGGCGCGGCGGCTTCATACCATTATGGAAACCCTGCTCGACGAGCTTTCCTTTGACGCGCCTGACATCGCCCCGACGAAGGTCGTTATCACAGAGCAATACGTAAACGAAAAACTCATTGACTTGGTGAAGGATCAAGATCTGGGCAAGTATATTCTATAAAAAAGGCGAACGCTATGTTTATTGTAGACGAAAAAGACAAAGACTATCGCTTCGGCGACAGCGGCCCCAAATATTTGATAAAGGGACCGCGTATGAATTTTTCTATAGTACGTTTCATGCCAGGACAAGATTTTCGGGCGCATTACCACAACGTAATGGAAGAGAACTTCTACGTTATCGAGGGAGAAGTCGCCATCGTGATAGACGGCGTGGTCCGCCATTTGAGCGAGGGGCAATTTATCCATATTGAACCGCGTGAGGTCCATTATCTTGTCAATCAATCAAACGCCCCTGTGAAGCTCGCCGCGACCATGGCGCCCTTTCAAGAATCGGACAAAGTGGAAGTTGATAATCCAATTTTCTAAATCTGAGGCGTTTAAGAGTATAATTTTAAACATCGCATAAAATATCGTACTCTTCAAAACGCCTCATATTTTCTAAATTAACTCGTTTCTCCCATTATCGGCGCACAGCGCAGATGGTTGCGGTTACTTTTTCAGAGCGTCAAACCGCGCTTTGCGGAATTGGGCGACGTTAGGCGTCTGGTATTTGGAGATGGATTTATTGACGTTGTTTATGCGGCTATCCACTGAAGGGTGGGTTTTTCCGAGACCAACTTGCCCTTGGACGTTTTGTTTAAGTACGTTGAACATATCGAGGATTGCCGAAGGGCTGTAGCCCGCGTCCGCCAAGAGGGAAAGCGCGACCGTATCCGCTTGGAACTCTTGGTCTTGGCTATATCCGTTGGTAATCATGGTGGTTACCATTTCTCGAATGGAGCTGTCGAAAATCCGCGTTAGTTCTGGAACGCCCGCGGCTTCCATAGCGACGCCTGCCGCGTAAGCGGCCGCATCGTGGAGCGCTCCGGTGAACCGCTGGTCCTTCACCGAGTCGATGCCATGGTGGAGTTGAATGTGCGCCAGTTCGTGGGCAAGTACCGCGGCAAGGGCGTCTTCGGAATTGGCGCACGCCAAAAGCCCGCGGGTGATAAAGATGTGTCCCCCGGGCGTAGAAAACGCGTTGATTTCCTGACTGTCAAGCGCTACCGCGTGGTACCCATTGTAGATATCCGGCCGCGGCGAATTGATTGCTAGAACCATTAGTATTTTATTAATATAGATGATTAAATCCGTATTACTAGCGTAGATTTTGTATTTTGACAAAATGTTTGCCGCGACCGCCCGTCCGATATAGTATTCTTCGGCAGGCGTAATTTCTTCGCTCGCTTTCAAAGCAGTGTCCATCCTGTTGAGGGCGTCGCTAACGACCGAGTCGAAATCCACAGCCGACGCTCCCGCGTTGACTGGCGAAGCGTCTTTTCTTGCGGCCGAACTATTCGAGGCGGCGGATGCGCTGTCGGCGCTGGATGAGTCGCTCTTGGCGTCGGAATCTTTAGCCTGCGCGCCCGCCGCGGCTCTGGCGGCAAGTTTCGCGACGTCGCCTGGACCAATAGTTAACACGCCCACGCACCCGGTATACACCAACAGCATTAAACAACACGTCAAACCAAACCCAATGTGTTTCATTACTTCCCTCCTTCATCGCCCTTGAGACGACCTTCGTTGATGAAATTCTTCAGAAGTTCGTCCGGAATAACGATCTTTTCCATTTCATCGACAAGGTTATAGTCAAGGTTCGTATTTTCCGATTTATAGGTATTTTCAACTTCCTCGCTGAATCCTTTCCCAGCCAAGGCGATTTCCTTTGCCGAAGCGGAAGTAGAACTACTGGTTGCCGTGATACGTTTACTTGTCAAATTCGCCGTTTGTATCCATCCGCTGACCTGAGGGGAAATGGACTGAACCTCAACCCATTTCCCATTCACGTTGAGAATCTTAACCGCAGTTCCATAAGTAAGAGCGGGTTTTAAGCTTAACGCGAAAAACCATGTGGAAGATTTAAGCGACGTCGTTTTTACCGCGACATACATCGTAGAGCCTTTTGTCTGCGCGAAGATCCCGCCTACGGCAAGGAGCGCTATTGCGAATAAGATAGAAATTCGTTTCATATTACACCTCATAAATATTCGTTACGTACATAATAACACACACTTCTTTGAAAAACAAGTAGGGAGCTTATAAAATAAAGCGTTCATACGCGGTTGATCCCGAAGAATTCACGGCTGTTCCGAAACGTCTCCGCGGACAGTTCGGCGAAGGTCTTACCGAGCGCCGTTGATACTGTTTCCGCTATGTGAACCAGATTTGACGGCGTGTTGCGGCTATGCGCACAGGGCAGGGAACGAGGCGTGAGGAACGGGGAGTCCGTTTCAAGCATGAGTCTATCCGCCGGTATGTATTTAAGCAAGGGCAGAAGATGTGCGCCGCGGCGCTCGTCGCACACCCAGCCGGTGATTCCGATGTAACAACCCAGTTCTAAATACTTAAACAGTTCTTTCTCATGGGCGGTAAAACAATGCGCAACCTTTTTGACGGTTTTTGGACAATTCTGTTCGAGAATAGCTACGAAGTCGTCGAAAGCGTCCCGTTCATGCAGGAAAAGCGGCATATTAAGCTCGCAAGCCAGCAAAACCTGCTTTTCAAACCATTTCCTCTGAACAGGGCGCGGCGAATAGTCGCGGTTGTAATCTAAGCCGCACTCGCCTATGGCGACAACTTGAGGGAACCGCGCTAGCTCTCTTAACCGCGGTATGGCGTCCGCGCCGCAGTCGTACGCCTCATGCGGATGCACGCCGGCGGTCGTGAAACATCTCCCCGCCAAACCGACCGCGCAGTCGTACGCGCTTCGGCTTTCTTCCACACTTGTTCCAGTGATGATAAGCGGACAGACGCCCGCCTTTTCAGCGGCCGCAATCACCGCGTCTCTGTCCTTATCAAAGGACGGATGAGTGAGATTTACTCCTATGTCAATAAGCATATTTTCTATTTTGGGACCCTTTGCGAGTATTGTCAAGTCTTTTTCATCCCCCGTTCGCTCTTGCAGGGGTCTGCCGTCTTACGGTCGTCTTTATTGTTTCAAATATTTATCGCGAAACGCGCTTAAAACCGCCTTCATAGGCGGGTCGAGCCTTTTTTCGGCAAAGAACGCAAGCTCAGGCGGAACGCCTTTGTAGAAAGCCTCGGCGATACCGCCCGCGATGCAGGCGAGCGTGTCCGTATCCCCGCCTATGGAGACGGCGAGCTTCATAGCGTGGAGAAAATCTTCGCTTTCCAGAAATACGACGAGGGCTTCAGGCACGGTTCTTTGACAACTCTCGTTGAATCGATAATCGGGGCGGATTTCAGTGGTCGTCCTGTCGAGGTTGTAGTCAAACTCTCGCTCAATACAGGATTTTATCTCCTGTTTCGACGCGCCCCTACGCGCAAGGAAGATAGCCGCCGCAGTCGCCTGCGCGCCCTTTACGCCTTCGGGGTGGTTATGGGTGAATTCAGCGGAACGTTTCGCTTGGACAAGCGTTTCTTCCAGCGTCTCAAACGCCCATCCAATCGGCGAGACCCGCATCGCGGAACCGTTTCCCCAGCTGTTATACGGCTTTTTCTCCTTTGCGGCAAGCCACCTCGCGAATCCGCCTCCGTATCCAGCCCATGGATAGCGATTACCCCAGTCATTAGCCGCAACCGCATAGCCTCTGTCGTTCAGTACCGCGTCCGCGATGGCTATCGTCGTCACGGTGTCGTCCGTGAACCTCGCGGCCGCGTTGAAAAGATCCACTTCTTCCGGGCGTTCCGTCTTGAAATTGTGAAATTCATAAACAGAGCCTACAATATCGCCGATTATCGCTCCTAACATCTCTTCCTTATCTATACGTCCGCAAAGCGGACTACGGCTTTAAACCTTCAGTATTCCATTGCGAGGGTATCTTCACGGGACGACCGTTGGAGTCCACGAAAACCCACGTTACCTTAGCGTCGACGATTTCGTCCTCGTCGCGGAGGATTTTCTGGGCTATGACGCCGCTCGCCGCGCCTTTCTTTATAGGGCGCGAGATAATGCGTAACTTGTCGTCCGCCTTCGCGGGTTTTTTATAATCAATTTCTACACGGGCGATAAATACTCCGTAACCCGCCTCTATAGCGGCGGGATAGTCAAAACCTATTTGCTTCAGGAAATCGTAACGCGCGTATTCCAAATAGTTAAGGTAATTCGCGTTATTGACGTGACGGTAGCTGTCGCATTCATACGTGCGGACTCGTAATCCGCATTCGGTAATCATAGTTAATTTTAGTATAAATATCGCAATATTTCAATAGGGCGCATTAAACGAGCGTTAGTTTGACGAGTCGCGTCTTTTCCCTATTATTGACGAGAATATAACCGAGAAAAAGATAACCGCGCCGCCCGCAAGAGCGGAGATGGACGGCTTTTCCCCCGTAACGATAAGCGTCCACACCGGATTTAACACGGGTTCTATAGACGCTGTGAGCATGGCTTGTACCGTTGAAATCCGTTTTATACCGTAGGCGAATAGGAGGGAGGCGCAACCAATTTGGACGACGCCCATAAAGAGTACGGCGCCCGCGCTGGAGGGGCTGATAAGAGGCGGGAAAACGAAAAAGAAGGGAACGGCAAATAAGGCGGTTAAGATATGAGCGACGAGCATAGAGTCCGCGGGGTTCTCGTCCTTTTGAGCGCGCATAAACGCTGAGTTCGCCCCGAAAAATACTCCCGAAACTACGGCGAGCCCGTCTCCGAATATTGAGCCTGACGCGAGCCCTTCTTTGAAAAAAAGGACCATGCCCCCAATGACTAGCGCCAACGCTGTCCAATGTTCCCAGAACGGCTTCTCCTTGAGCAATAGCCACGCAAGCAAACACGCCCACACAGGAGCGCTGTATTGGAGAAGTATAACGTTTGCGGACGCGGTTAATTTATTGGCGACCACAAAGAAGAGCATCGCGCCCGCGTAACACACGCCAGCGGCGAACATATTGAAGCCCCCGCGCCGAAACTTGCCCCGCGCAGGAAACGCGCGCCGTACCGCCAGCATAAATATCGCGGCGACAAGACTCCGCGCCCCGGCTATGACCACCGGATGCCAGTCCAACAGCTTGATGAAAAGCCCGGACGTGCTCCAGAACACGGCGCAAAGCGCGACGGCGAATTGTCCTCTTCCCATATTTATATTTTGCATTACGCAAATATATCTTTTCCATGAATTACCGTCAATCCTATGAGAGGCGCGCCGATGGACGCGATAATATAAACTGGTGGGTATTTTGAAGGATGAGTTTAGGTGAAGCTATAAAAATCGCCGTCGTAGCAGAGCAGGCGTCTGTCTTTTTGGGGAATAGGCAGGCTTATGGTAAAAAACGCGCCCTCACCTTCCTTCGACTTGACCGCGATTTCCCCTTGATGTTCCTTGATTATCTTGTAGACGAGGGTAAGTCCAAGCCCAGAGCCAGTCTCTTTTGTCGTCCAATAAGGCTCGAAAATCTTTGAGATATTCTCTTCCGAAATACCGACGCCCGTGTCGGTTACGCTTAACAGAACCTCCGCGTCGTGAACACGGGTTTTTATAGACAGCGTACCGCCTTGGGGCATCGCCGCGATAGCGTTCTTTATGAGGTTCAATAACGCCTGCTTCATGTAACGCTCGTCAAACTGAATCAAGGGAATTTCCCCCAAGTCGAGGATACATTCGATATGGTTTTCCTCAAGCTCAAAGAACACGAAATCGGCAAGATCCTTTATAAGATCGTTGAGTTGCGCCTCTCGCGGCTCCACATTCATGGGACGCACCGCGAAGAGGAAGTCAACCACAATACGGTTGAGGCGGTCGATTTCCTCGTTGACGACCCCCAAATACTTGTCAAAGAGAAGAAAATACGCGGAGCATTCTTCCTTGTGCGCGATTAGGGCTTTTTGAATGAGCTGAACATGGATGGAAAGCGAACCAAGCGGGTTTTTTATTTCATGGGCCATGCCCGCGGCGAGAGTCGTGAGACTGGCGAGACTCTCCATACGCCGCATCTGCGCCTCCTTCTTGCGCTTCTCGGTAACGTCAACGACGCGAATTAGGGAGCCAGAAACCCGCCTTTCTTGCACAAGCGAGAATATACTGAAACTCAACAATCGCTCCTTATCCATATTCTCGACGTTAAATTCTTTGTCTTCAATATGGTCGCCCGCTTGGAGAGCCGTCTCAAGGAAAACCGATACCTTTATGTCGTGCACAAGTGTCCAAATGGGTCCAGGTTCGTCGCAAGTTAGGGGCAGAAAGCGTTTGGCGCATTTGTTCGCCATGATGAGTCCGTGCTTCTTGTCGCACACGAGTATGCCTTCGGCAAGCGAGTCCAATACGGTCTCCAGCCTGTCTATTTCAACAGCCGAATTGACGAGAAGCTCATGCGCTTGTTCTTTAGTAAGTTTATTAAGTTTTCGTAATGCTCGTTTTATGAATTGCCGCATTTTTTCTTTTAAACGACTTTGTATGGAGGCGCGGTTTGTATACGCCGCTGACCCTGACCTGACGGTTACGCTACGCCCGAAGAGTCGGCGATTCGCCGCCGCGTTCCGGGGATTTCCGCATAGTCGTCAGCGGCTATCTCAAGACGACCCTTCCCTATACCGCCCTTGAGAATCGATTCCGCAAGCCAAAGAATAGGCATTAATACGCCGTATTTCTGATACTGGTACGTGTGCGCCTCCTCGTGTGCGCCTATATTGATATAGGCGGAACGGTCGTAGCGCGTCCATATCATGTCCGCGTTCCATACGCTCGCATTGCCGCCCGCGTGAACGACGACGTTGCCGAGCGTTATGGAACCCCCAAGATTTAACCCGGTGGTAAAAGTAACCGCGTTGTTTCTTATGCGGACGTAACCTCCGCGCCCGCGGCTTGCCGCAAGCAGTATCGCGCCCACAATTATACCCGCTATGGTACACGGAAGCGCCCATAGTTTCCCAATAACGTCTAACATAACAGTCTCTCTTCTATCGCACGCAGGCTACGCTTGCAAACAAGCGTAGCCTATGCGAGGTTTGTTCTCATTACGACGGTATACCTGCCGCCGCGCCCTCTCTCTAAAAATTACTCCGTCAGCGCCAGTATACCCCAACCGCTCGTGTTTTGATAGCCCTGATTGGAAGAGTCCGCCCAGTTGAGTATGCCGATACGAACGCCGTTTGCGTCCGCGTCGTTGACTTGCACGTCAAAGCCGAAGAGCGTTCCGGGCGCTGGTTTTACCAAGTAGATTGGTACCGCAGTTTCGACGACGTAACCGCCCGCGCGCGCGAGGGTCCTAGACTTAAACGACTCGCTGTTACCTCCATTAAAAGACTGCGCGTTCCTAAAGTTGACGCGATACTGCCCGTCGTCCTGCTCGTAAATCGTGGTTTTGCCGTTATTTTGGTCAAGGAAAATCTCTACGGAATCCTGCTCGTGAACGGTCGTGGATCTGTCGTTCAATACCGGGTCAACGACCTCAACCAGCACGTAGACGTAATCGTCGTCCCATTGGACGCGGAACTGGGACCCGTCAGGCGGGTCTCCTTGGGACTTGAGCGTCAGCGGAACGGGCGTAACCGCGTCCCACGCGCTCATGTCTATGCGCCTGCCTTCCATGTCAACGGAGCCGCGCTTGGCGTAGGTTACTATAGGCAGGGAGCGAAGGTTGACGGTACCGTAGTTGACGGAAGCCGTATCTTGCGAATTGTCGAAATCGTTCCAACTATGAATCGCCCCGCCGTCCTTCAGTTGAACGTCAAAGCCGAGCTTCGCGTCGAGCTTGCCCTCAAGTGGAATCGTCGCTATCAAAGTGTAACCGTTTGCGTTGTCGACAATCGCGCTTGACCGACTAAACTCTTTGGTAAAGGCGAGCTCGCTCTTCGCTTCAAGCTTCTGGTTCTTTGGCTCGATGAAGAAAACGACTCCGTCCGACTCGTCTCTTGTAGCGTCGTCCGCGTGTAGCAACACATAGAGGTTGGAAGCGTCCCACATCGTCTTGAACCATCCGTAGGTTTGTCCTCTGGAGTCCGCTATGTCACGAGGAGAAACCAAAGCCCACGCTCTATCGTTGGCGTCCATAATAGGATTATCCGCCCGCGTCGCGTCTATTTTCTTTATCTGGATGGGGAGCTTTTCTGGGTTCACCAGCACCCAGTAGGCGGGTTTTGCGCGAAGATCTTTTCCAAAGAAGAGCGGGTAATCGGTGCGTCCTGGTACTGGATGGGTATCAAGCCACGTATCGTCATCGCCTATGCCCCACACCACCACCATGTCGAGATTGCCAGCCTTGGCTTCTTCTTTGAACATATCAAAGAGCGCGCGGTATTTGAACGCCTGTTCGAGGAGGATTTCGCGGTCCGCGCGTTTCTTGGCTTCGCCTGAATTGGCGTAGATGGACATATCAAACTCGGTTATCTGCACCTTCACGCCCAAAGAGGCGAATCGTCTGATTGCGTTGCGGAGGTCCGCTACCGTGGGCCAGCTTACGTTTATATGGGACTGCAATCCAACTACGTCTATGGGTACGCCCTCGTCCAGAAGTTTCTTGACTAGGTTGTAGAATCCATCCTGCTTGGCGTTTGACGCCTCAATGTTGTAATCGTTGATGCAGAGCAGGGCGTCCGGGTCGGCTTCGCGC
The DNA here is from genome assembly GCA_031260245.1 of Treponema sp. Lineage (GTDB taxonomy): Bacteria > Spirochaetota > Spirochaetia > Treponematales > Breznakiellaceae > JAIRKH01. Next base: position 27,454 of record JAIRKH010000114.1, read on the forward strand.
GCCCATCTGAAGGCATTTGCGATGTATTCATCGCTCTTTACTATCTGATAATACCGAGAATCGCGCAGGTTTCCGTCTTCTCCCATACATTCATTCACAACGTCCCATGTGTAGACGGCGCCTTTGAAATGGGAAACCGCCTCTTTTATGTGGCGTTCCATTCTTCCGTAGAGCTGTTCTTTGGTGGCGAGTCCGTTGTCGCCGGAGCCTTGGAACAGCCACGCGGGAACTTGCTGATGCCACACGAGGGTGTGTCCGCGCATCTTCTTGTTATTTTTCCGTGTGTATTCGACAAGCGCGTCTCCAGCCGCGAAGTTGAACTTGCCCTCCGAAGGCTCAAGCGCGTCTTGTTTCATTTCATTGCCGAAGACGTAGGCGTCGAAGTGCCTCAATAGTTTGTAATGGATATTATCTGTATTTAAATACTGTCTTGAAATTGCGGCGCCGAGCGGCACGCCCGCGTCTTTGAATATGTCGCCTAGATTGGGAATGTCTTCCTCCACGGCGGGCGGCGGCGCGGGCGGGAGTCTCGTTATGACGATGTTATCGACGTAAAAGTCAAAGAGGTCCGCGGGCGTGAGCGTCGTATCGTCCGACTTATACGCGCCTTCAAAATAAACGGCGAGGTTGAGCTCGTAACGGGAACGAGGAACCGTGTATTCGGCTTGGATGTTGACCCATTCGCCTTGGGGGAGTCTGTCCGCGCCTATGGTTGAATAGGTTTGTCCCTCTCCTTCAACGTCCTGCTGGACGCTGATGTTCAAGCCTTGACTCGGAGAGTCGCCCTCGTACATGAGCCATGCGGAGACGCGATAAGTCTGACCGGGCTTCAAGGTCCCGGAAAAGGTATGTATCGCGCCGTTCCACGTCTTGGTACGGTTAGTTACCATAAGCGAGCGGGTTCCTGACTGGGCTTTTCCCTCGACAACTTTGACCGTTTCCGAGCCGCGGTTCCGCCAATCGCCCGAGCCGTTCTCAAAGTCTTCGGTATAGACGACTTCTTCTTTTCCGCTTTCCGCGCTTCCCGTCGAGGCGCACGCGCTCCAAATAAAACCGACGACGCTAAAAACAGCGGCGAGATAAAAATATACAAAAGTGTTCTTCATAAGAAAAAGGTATCGTTTTTCATAAAGCAGTTTGATAGGGAATATTTCTTAACGGGCGAAGCTCGTTTAACGACTTCGCAACGGTTGTTGTTTGAAAGGGAACCTATGGCGGCGTTTGACCTATAAAAGAAGTGTCTGACACCGAAGCAATTTTCATAACAAGTCCGTATTACAGGTATGCGAAGTTTACGAATACTCGTCTACGGAGCGACGTACCACGTTACGTCGAAAATAGACCACGACGACATGAGCCTGCTCGACCCTCTGTTCAAGTTATTATTCCTCTCTTTCGTCGAGAAAGCCAAGCGGAAATTCCATTTCCAGTTGTGGGATTTCTGTATCATGGGAAATCATATCCATTTCTTGATAAAGCCGGGTAAAGATGGCAATCTATCGGAGATAATGCAATGGATAAAGTGTAATTTCGCGAAGGCATGGAACAAGGCGCATGGACGGAAGGGACACGTGTGGGGGGAACGCTTCTATTCACGGATAATCGGGGGGATAGATGACTTTCTGCGGACGCGGGAGTACATTGCGGATAATCCTGTGAAGGCGGGTCTTGTGGAACGAGCGGCGGAATGGATGTTTGGGAGTCTGTACCACCGCCTACATCGGCAATCAGATTTATTAGACGAGCCTATTCTCGGCGATATATGAGCGAAAGTGTCTGACACCAGTCGCCGACACCAGTCGCCCCAAGCGCCAGTGCCGCGCCACCGCGCCTCGCCGGCCCGCTGTGCCATTGCTAAAATTGCGCGTATCTGACGCCACGCTATACCCCGGCGTTCTTATTATCATGTTGAATTTCCTGTAAAATATGGTATAATGAATATTATCAATCATATAAAATTGTTGATCAAGCTTCCGAAAAAGCGGTTTAAAGTCCGCTCTTTCTTAAATCTGGAGGTAAATTATGAAGAAAGGCATATTTGCGGCTCTGGGCGCGCTGATAATGAGCGGTACCGCGCTTTCCGCGCAAACTATGAGTTTGGCGCAGACTTTGGACGCGTACGTTAGGGAAATGGCGCAAAAACTCCCTGTGGAAACGCGCGTCGCCTGTCCACGCCTCAATGCGGCGAGCGTTGAATTAGCCGACTATGTAACGGAACAATTGAACTTGCGCCTCGTGCGAGACAGCCGTTTCGTCGTGGTGAATCGGGATTCTCTTTCCAATACAGCCGTCAACAACGAGGTGGACTATCAGTTGCGAGGTAATGTGAGCGACGAGACTGCTGTTTCAATCACTCAACAACTCGGCGCGACCGCGGTTGTGGTGGGAACCCTGCGCAACGCGGGAAGGAACTACCGCCTGGACGTCCGCGTCATACTCGTTGAGGCGAATCGAGTCGTTCTACAATGGAGCGCAGAGGTAGCAGGCGGCGCGGATTGGAAGAAGTTCGAGACCGTAACTGTCGGGTTATCGTTTGAAGCCAGCGTCCCCCTTACCGAAGCCGAGAAGAAGACCATCTTACAAAGCGTTCAAAGAGGCTTACAGAGCAATCAGACGCCCCTCTTGCTCCCGTCTACGGCGCGCGAGGCGGAGGATTCGGCGAGGAGCTGCCGGTTCGTGATTGATATGGATTACGAGGAAAAGAATGGGCTTACTGTGGGCGTTGCGTCTATAACATTTGTACGGGACAGACTGACGCTTTGCGTCTCAAAGGATCACCACGTCACGGAAATGGGGCGTAAACGGTTTGTACAGAAAGTCGGGGACGCTCTGAGCGGTGATGCGGCGTTTTTCAAGCAGGTGAACGACGAGCTGGTCAAGTAACCGAGGAAGCGAAAATGAAAAATTGGGACATTGTTGGCGGATGAGTTATCAAAGGACAGTGGCTGGGGTGGCGGTTTCTGAGAACGTGCGGATATACGCGCAGAAGCGAGAGCTGTATGCGTTGCAACAATCTGGGAAATCGGTAAGCATGGCGAAGGCGCCTGTAGGTCTCAAGGCGCGGGAAGGGCAGCCGAAGGCTGTCTAAAGATAAGCAGATGAAGAGGTAAAAATGAAAAAGGTAATGATTATCGCGGCGCTGACGCTTATCGCGCTTGCCGCGTATGGGCATAAGAAGGAGAGCCTTGCGTTGTTTCCATTTACGGGCGGGAACGGGACGGACGGGGAGTCGATTGTGTCGAGCCTCGCGCGGCGGCGGGAACTGCGGGACGCGTTCAACAAGGTAACGCCGGTAACGCAGAACACGATTAAGACGATGAACTTCGAGCAGAAGTTTCAGCGGGATTCGGGCTTGACGGACGCGGACACGATATTCGAGCTAGGCAAGAGACTCAACGCGTCGCACGTTATCGCTGGGTATATCACGAGGTTGGGGAATCAGAACCTCGTGTTGGTGAGCATACTGGACGTGGAGAGTCTGCAACAGGTGGCTGGGGACTATCGGGTGTATCAGACGATAGAGGACGTGGACGCGCTGATACCGGACATAGCGCGAAAGCTGTCCGAGGGGTCGCGGCGGGACACGCGAGGGCTGCCTGGGCTGTCGGTGCCGCCGTTTGTCATATCAGGGGACGTGAATCAGAGCGACGCGCAGGTACTGGCGCAAATCTTGGCGTGCGACTTGGCGAATGGGACGAAGTACGCGGTGTTGCCGCGGACGGACAGCCTTGAGAAAGCACTGGACGAGCATAGTCGGCAGAGGACTGGGGAGACGGACCAGGAGCGGGTGAAGCGGCTTGGGGTAGGGAGGAACGCGCAGTACGTGCTGTCAGGCGCGGTGGAGCGGATGGGGCGGCTGAACAAGTTTGCGGCCGACGTGCTGGACATAAACGACGGGGGACTCATAGAGGGCTATGAGGAACGGTATACGGCGTTCAGCGAAGGCGTGGACTTGATACCCAAGCTTGCGGCGGCGTTGAATGGGACTTCTCCCGCTGCGGCGCGGGCGCCGTCCATTCCCGCGAACTTTGTGTGGGTAGCGCCTGGTACCTTCAGTATGGGGAGTAACAGCGGGTATAGCTACGAGCTACTTGTGCATAGTGTAACGATAAGCCAGGGGTTTTACCTGAGCGACCACGAGGTAACGCATAAGGAATGGGTAGAGGCGATGGGGGGGCAATCCGAGTTATTGGAAGGGGGACAATCTGCCAGTGGAGATGGTGAGTTGGTACGACGCGATAGAGTACTGCAACAAGCGGAGCGAGAAGGAAGGATTGACGCCCGCGTACACGATAGACAAGATACATAGCGACGGGAATAATACAAGTAGTGTTGATACGGTGAAGTGGGTAGTAACATGGAACAAGAGCGCGAACGGGTATCGGCTGCCGACGGAGGCGGAGTGGGAATGGGCTGCGAAGGGCGGCGGGAAGGATGCT
>JAIRKH010000043.1 GCA_031260245.1 Treponema sp.
GCGTCTAACAGGCTTTGCCTGTTTCATTAACGCAATTCACGGGAGCCTTTGACCGTGAGCGCGTCGGTTTCCGGCTTCTCCGCTATGCGGGGGTCGTAGACCGCATAAACCGCGTCCACGCGGAGCGTCGCGACAAAATCGTCGAGAGGAGCGGCGTCCCCGAAGACGATTTCAAACAAAAAGGGGTTAGGCGGATTCTCGCCGAGAACAAGCTCTATGCGGCCGTCGTTAAACCGTAAAGGCGCGGAACAGAAATAGAGCGAATCCCTTAAAACGTCCGCGGCGTTCGCCTCCAGAGCAACATCAAACCGACAAGGCTTGCCTTCCGCTTGAACAGAAACCTTGTAAATGCGGCGTTCCAAGAGAACGCTCTCTTTTACGTCAAGAACCAAACTGTTTTCGGATTCCAATACTCGGCGCGCTGGTTCCGTCTGAATCGGGTTGAGCCGATAAAAGAGAATCAGCGCCGCGGTAAATAGAAAGACGAGCAGGAACGCGGTACGTATCAAGAAACCGATTTTTGGTTTAACGGAAAAGACTGACTTCTGACGTTTTAGGCTTGTATTCAGTAAAAGAGTCCCGCGTTTCAAGACGAACCAAATGGGCAGGATACAGCTCGTTATGGCAAAATTAACGCGGACGTCTGTAGTCGTTTTGATAAGCTCGCTGTTTCCCAAAAACTCAATAAACAAACCAATTGACTGCAACGGAAGCAAAAAAGCGGATATATAACAAACTATCGCGAGATTTGGAACCGCGCCGACGGCGATGCACGCGAGACAAACCGCAAAGATGGGCGCAAGATCAATATCAATAAATATGATAACAAGCAGGTTCACGACGCCTAACAAAAGCGCGGCTGAACCAAAAAAGCGCTGTTTACCCGGTATTTTTAACTTATCAAACAGCGAAGCGATGAGACTATATGTCAGAAAGCCGATAACGATTTTTAACAACGCGGTCCACACGTCGAATATATGCACGGATCTTGAAACGAAAGATACAAATATGCCGACCCCTTCCAATACGGCAAAAAAGAGCGCGGCAAAAAGAAGCAAAACCCAAGAATAAGCAAGGAAGATTCTAAACTTAACGATAAATAGTCGGCGTTTTACTATTGAATACGTCAAAAATATGATAAGGAGAAGAGCCGCGCCCGCGAGCGTCGTTACAACAAGATTCGTTTCAGATATAAAGCGCGCTTGCCTATCCGCGTTAGTCATTATAACGAAATGAGTATCGTCTGTTTGAGAATCCGTCCATTCAACCGTTTCAACATAATCAACGAGCAAGCTTGCGATATCTTGGACTGTCAATGAAGGAGCGGTATTCGCGGCGTCCGCAGAATCAGCGGGGGCGTTTGCGCCTACAGCGCCTTTTATGCCTGCGTTATCTGAAATAAAGACCGCGTTAATCCCTTGTTCCCCGGCAAGCCCGACGACTTCCTGTCCGTCCATCAATCCTAGACGAAAAAAAGCGTTATTCGACGCGGCGAATATGTACGGAACGTCCATTCGTTTGCATAACGCGGGCAGGGGTTTGACTGCGCCGAGGGGCGTTACCCATCCTTTTGCGCCGTGGGCGAAGACCAGTTTCTGCGGAGGCGCGGCGAAGTCAAGGTAAAGGAGAATGGTTTCAGGCGGCAAGACGGCGCAGAGGTCTTCAAGCCCAATATGGATGTTTTTCCGCATATCCACAGGCAGGGATGAATACTCGTCCGCCAAAAAAGCGGCTTTGACGTCTACAGGAATCCTATGCGGGGACGCTTCTCTCATCTTTTCTATAAAAGCGATGAGAACCTCTTGGGTGAAGGAACTACTTGACAGAGGAACCGCTACCGCAACCGAGCCTGTTTTTTCCGCGGGGTCCGCCGCGGACCGCAGGGACACGTGCACCGATACGCCGAAGCCGCCGTATTGCGAAAAAAGTTCCCTTTCCTCAAAAGGAACGCCGATCATTCCCATCCTCTGCAGAACATTGATTTCCTCCGCGGAAGAGAAGAGCGGAAACGCGGCAAGTAAAAAAAGAGAGAGCGGGTTCCTTCCCAGCAGGCGCATATTAATCCAACGTCCCTTGCCTTTCGGTCTCCGCCTAATTTCCATACGCGGTCAAGTCTGGCAATTCGTCAAGAGTCAACACGTAGGGGTGCTTGTAAACCTTTTGCTTATGAGCCGCGGTGTTGTGGTATTCGCCGCTCCAGAAGTTGTCTTTGTTTGTACCTGCCTTGTCCGCGTCGTTCCACGTCATGAACCAGGACCACTTCACTTGGTAGGCGGAGAGTAGGTCGGGGTCTGGTATTTCGCCGTTTTCCGTAAGCGCGACTATGCAGTTTCTGTCCGGAACCATATCCCGGGTTTCGTAAAACTTGTCCGCTTGCGCGCCGTAATCCTGTTGCGCGGGATATATGTCCATACCGACTATCTCAACGGTCGAAGCTTTGGGAAACCAATCCGCTTTCTGCCCGTTCCATACCCAAAGGAGGTTGTTCAGCCCTTTGACGTTAGTCAGGTAATCGTACATGAATTCCCACAGCGCGATATACGGTCTGGGGCCGCTTGCGCCCCACCAGAACCATCCGCCCGAAGCTTCGTGCAGGGGCCGCCACAACACAGGAATATCCTTGTCTTTCAGCTTTTGCAATTCCGCGGCTACCAGGTCAAGGTCCGTAACGATGGTTTGCCACGCCGCGGACGTCTCGTCTAGCGCGCCGTCTTTCCAAGGGATGCGGAATTTTGTTTTTTCGGTATAAAACTCGCCGCCCCCCGGACGCCAATGCCAGCAAAACGCTACGATACCGTGTATCGCATGACCATTCGCCGTCGGTATCGGCGGGTTTTCCCACCACTGTATCGCTTCTTCGGTTTGCTTCGAGCCGCCGCCGGGCGACGTAGGGTTCTGAATGTTGAGATAATCAAAGCCTTTGAGCGCGGGGTATTTGCCCGTGTCGTTAAAAACCCGTTCTATCATATCATTAGAGGACGAATCGCTCCACGAGGTATCCATTTGCCCGGAGACGACGCGTTTGCCGTAGTTGTCCGCGAGGAAACGATACAGGCGTAGTTTGTTCGGCGAACCGCTAACCGCTTTCGGCTCGCTTTCCCAGTCTTTATCGGCGCATCCCGCCAGAAACGCCGCGAAAATCAAGCCGCATAAGAGCGATTTAGAAAATCTTGCAAGAATCATAGTTTCTCCTTTTATTATGATATTCTACATGCAAATCGCGTAAATGGCAATAGGACGGTCTCCCCAAACGCGGCGCGGGCTGACGGGTATTGCCGAGAGCGTGAAAAAGAGGTATAATCCAAAAAGGAGTAAATAATCATGTTAGCGCGGTTGAAAACGGTCTTTGTATTCTTTATGGTGGGACTCTCTCTCATAATACTCACTCCAATAAGCGTCCTCTACCTTTTGCTGGGTTTCTTGCGGACTAAACGCCCTCTGTCGATACTCATTTACCGTATCGCCCAAGCTTGGGCGTTGTTTCTCTTTAAACTCACGGGTTGCGAGCTTAAGACGCGCGGCGTGGAAAATATACCCAAAGACGGTCCCGTGTGTTTCGTAAGCAACCACGGGAGTATCTTTGACATAGTGCTCTTGCTTGCGCTCGTCGGTCGTCCTGTGGGCTTTATCGGTAAAAAAGAATTGCTCTTGATTCCCTTTCTTAATATTTGGATTTTCCTCTTGGGAGGGCTTTTCATGGACAGGAAGAATCTCCGCAAGGCGGTTCGGACTATTGAAAAAGGCGTCAAACATATACGGGAGGGGCACGCTATGCTGATTTTCCCAGAGGGCAGCAGGAGTCGGGGCAAGGGATTGCTGCCTTTCCACGTGGGGTCTTTTCGGTTGGCGGTCAAGGCGGGAGCCGCTATCGTCCCTGTCGCCGTTACGGGTAGCTACGAGGCGTTTGAAAAGCGCTACGTTCTTACCCCCGGTCTCGTAACCGTGTCCTTCGCGGCGCCTATAGAAACCGCCGCGCTTTCCGCGGAACAACGCAAGCAGTATCTCGCGGACCGGGTCTACGCGGTCATCGCCGAGTCGCTAAAAGAAAACCAGAAGAAACAATGGACGTCTATTTAACGAATGGACTAGAATTACAATTTCTTGAGATTCTTATATTTTTTCTTTTGATAATTCCTATCGTAAGGGTGTTTATATATGCGCGACGACCCTTAAACGGGCTCGTTTGGACGCCGCCCATCGCCCTTGTCGTTAACATAGCGGTCTTTCCCGCTTATGGTTTTCACTTTGAATGCGCGTTGCTTCTGCTTTGCAATATTATCTTTAATATCGTCAACCTTCGAGTCGTCCTTAACAAGAGCGCCTTATTCTATAAACCGAATATTATTCATATCGTCCTTGCTATACTTGTCTTGTCGACGACCGCGCTTGCTGTATATTTTTCACCCATCCAAGGGGAGGCGTCCGTTAGTTTTACAACCAAAACATTTTTTGACAAGGATGAACAAAGGGTATTCACGGTCCGCCTTTATCCTGAAAACGTCTCTATTGATCGTAGCGGGTGCAAGGGCGTCGTCGTTGTCGCGCCGCCTTTTGAATCCATTGATGCGGTAAACAGAATTTGTGCGGCGCTCGCCTCAACGCTCGCGTCGCAGGGTTTTCTGGTCGTCGCCCTTGCGCCGCGTTCTACTACTATTATAGAAAGAATCGCGTTTCTCCAAGCGCGCTTATGGGGGACTTCTTCCGAAAGAGCGAACAAATTAGGTAAAAGATTTGAAGGCGAAAAGAAAAACGACGTTCTGTTTCTGCTTTCCCGCCTTGAATCTCTCCTTCACGGACAAGACGTTCCTGTGTTTCTCTTGGGCTACGACGCAAGCGGTTCAGCCGTATATTTTCTCGCGGCGGAAGATGAAACCGTCGAGAATTATCGTATTAAGGGCGCGGTCGCTGTAGAGAGCCGCTTCTGGTCTTTATATTATCGGAAAGAACCGACGGTTGAAATTCCAGAAGGTTTCTCTAGGCGGCTTATGTTTAATATCCGAGCAGGGTTGGCGGCTCTCAAGCCGAAAAAGGTGAACCATATAGAAACGGCGTCCGCGCCAAAAGTACCGTTCTTGTTTTTGACCTCGGACCGTATTGTCAATACGGCGTTTCGGGACAAGCAGTACGCGGCGACGCTCAAACTTCTCCATTTCTCCGTTACCGCAGACGGCGCAGTCGATAACAACGCGATTCTTTTGGCGAGGGAAGGCGCGGGACCCTTTGACTACATGGATTACCCTGAAACCCATCCGCTTTTTTCCTCGCTGAATTCCGGCGCGACGCGTCCGGTGAATGGTCCGGAGTGGAGGAAGAAAAGCGTCTCCGCTACCGTAGCCGTCATAGCGGAATTTATAGAAAGCGCTCTTGCCGGCCGAGAACTCCGTGCAGATGGGTATTATCGAGAATAAGCGCCCGAATCCCAGACGCGGTACCTCCCGCTCCCTTATCTTGAATCTTATCCATCAAGATATTATGATAAAAACATGAATATAGGCATTGTTTTTTTAACCGCGTTCTTAATCCTGATGATAGGAATAGGCTTCTGGGGTATGAGAAAGACCAGAACATTGGGGGATTTCTTCTTGGGCGGAAGAACGCTTGGTCCTTGGGTGTCCGCTGTGGCTTACGGCACGTCTTACTTTTCCGCGGTCATATTTATCGGATTTGCGGGATCTCAAGGGTGGCAGTTTGGACTGAACGCTTTGTGGATAGCTTTGGGAAACGCGTTTATCGGCGCCGGAGCGGCGTGGCTCGTTCTTGCCAAGCGTACGAGGCGGCAGACTCAGAATCTCGAAGCTATGACTATGCCGGAATATCTCCAGGAGAGATACGGCGCAAAACATCTCAAGCCGGTAGCCGCATCCGTCATATTCTTCTTCCTGCTTCCCTATTCGGCTTCTGTATTTAAGGGATTGGGACACTTGTTCGAGATGGTGTTTCATATTCCTTACGATATAGCTCTTCTTATTATGATTGGATTCACAGGCGTTTATCTCATTCTAGGCGGCTACTTTGCCATCGCCGTTACGGATTTTATACAGGGAATAATCATGTTTCTCGGCGCAGGGTGCATGATATGGGTTTTGACCGGACAGGGCGGCGGACTCATGGAGGCGCTTCGCAAGACGGCCGAAAACTACGCTCTCCACGTGCCGCCAGAAAGTAGACCGTCCGCGCTTACCGTTGCGTCGTTAGTATTTATGACGAGTTTCGGTACATGGGGGCTCCCGCAAATGACGCAGAAATTTTACGCCATAAAAAACGAAAAAGTCATCCCCAAAGCGGCGATAGTTACCACTGTGTTCGCCTTTGTCATCGGAATCGCCGCATACCTTACAGGCGCATACGCGCATGTGTTCTTCACAATGGACAGCGTACCGAAAAACGCCATGGGCGCAATACTCTATGATTCCATTGTACCTACTCTGCTTACTACTCGCCTGCCGGAGATACTTCTCGCCTTGATATTGCTTCTCGTGCTTTCCGCGTCGATGTCAACGCTATCGAGTCTTGTACTCGTGTCGTCTTCCGCCGTCGCCATTGACCTTGCGCCTATCTGCGCGGACCCAAAAACCGGCAAGGACCGCTCGGTCGCTATGATGCGCTTTTTATCAGCCGTATTTGTCATTATCTCCTATTTCATATCGCGCTTTCAAATAGGATTCATCGTAACGCTTATGTCCTTGAGTTGGGGCGTGGTATCCGGCGCGTTTGCCGCGCCTTACATCTACGGTCTCTACTGGAAACGGGTAACAAAAGCAGGCGCTTACGCTGGACTTTTTTCCGGGCTTATCATTGACATCGTTTTATTTTTTGTACTTGGCGCATCCAAATCTCCGCTTGCCGCATCCATCGCCATCGTGGTTCCGTTTATTATTGTACCGGTGGCGTCGCTCTTCACCAAAGCGCCTGATGAAAAGCTGATTGATAAGGCTTTTGAAAAATTATAAAAAAAAGGGAGGAAAGGTATTGACAAAAAGGGAGACAGGTGGTACTATAGAGGTATCTTCTGCGGGAGGTCGTCGAGAGGCGGCGGATATTTGACAAGTGGAGGGAAGGGGAGGGAAGGGATGAGAGATA
>JAIRKH010000057.1 GCA_031260245.1 Treponema sp.
TATCCTCCCATTCCCTACGCTCCGCGGGGTTTGTTATCTCCCGCGGGTCCCGGTCAAACGGCTCCGGCAGGTCAACATACGCGGCGGGCTTTTGACGCGGAGTCTGCGTATCCTCCCACTCCCTACGCTCCGCGGGGTTTGTTATCTCCCGCGGGTCCCGGTCAAACGGCTCCGGCAGGTCAACATACGCGGCGGGCGTATACACGCTCTTGAAGTCTCTATTAGATTTTGACAGGGTAACCTCAAAATCACGGAAAGCTTCTCGACTGCTTAAAGGCTTGAGTTCCGGAAAATCAAAGTCTATGGATTCTTCGTTATGGAATTCCTTATCCTTCGGTTTTACTTGTTCCGCCTCCATGGGACTGGTTGGCTTTATGACAGGGACGAGCGGGAGAATTCTTGTCGGCGGCCTGGGACGAACGGTTCGGCGATGCTCTGTTCTGGTACTATTATTGTTCTTATCCGGCTTGTTCTTTGGCGGAGAAACGCTACCGGAGAACAGTAGTCCGGTGAGGAATACGATAAAAATTGTTTCCAAGATTATGACGAAGAGTACGATACAAACAAAACCGAATCTGCCGATAATCGTGAGGAAGGCTGAATTCTCCGCGACCGCGTCAAAATTGCGGTTTATGCCGCCACTGAGAGCAAGGGTTAAGAAAGGGATGATACAGCAAAGCAAGACGAACATACGACTTGGACGGTAGACAGGCTCAAAGAGCAAGGATGCGTTGCAGAAGAGGAACAAGGGAATGGCGAAGGCTAATATACCGTAAGCGTCCGAGAAAAAAGCTCCCAGTCCGCCCAGATTAAAGGAGAATCCTTCTATATTGAAGAAAGCGTCCACTATGGAGAGGCTCAAAACAACGGCGAAGATGGCTAACACGCTGGCGCCGATTAAAGACGCGGCGCGAGCCGTCAATCTTCGAGGAGAGTTCTTTGCTTTTTGACGCTCGTCAAGATTCAAGGTTTTTCCTTATCTTTTAAAGATATCGGCAAGAATCGCTTCCATTTTCAGTCCATAATACAGATAACCGTAAGCGGCCGCGGACGCGGACACCCTTTTTCCATATTCACGAGTTTCAGCGATTGGTACGGTCTCTAAAAAGAGGTCGTCAGGGAGCGCGGCGTCCGCGGCGCGCCAGCGTTTCACCCTGTTCGGTCCCCCATTGTAAGCTAAGAGGCTGAACATAAGGCTATTGTCGTCTGCGCTCTTGAGCAAAAACGCCAAATAGAACGAGCCTATATGCACATTGGTTTCAGGGTCAGTCAACTGGAGCCCGTCCGCGATATAATCGGGACCGCCTTGTTTCCTTATGCGGAGAGCGGTTTCCTCCGCGGTTTTCGGCATGAGCTGGGACAGCCCAATCGCGCCCGCATACGAAACGACTTCGTTCCTGAATGTACTTTCGGTGCGGATAAGCCCGAACAGCGCCGCGGAATTCACCTCCGTTAACTCCGCATATTTCTCTATCACGTCCTTGAAAGGACGCGGATAATAAATTTCCATATCCGAGTAATTCAACCCTTCTTTCTCCCAAACCGGAATGAGAAACCGTATCGCGTCATGCCAGTATTCTTTCTTATAAAGGAGTCTCGCCGCGGACCGCAATTCGTCAATTGCGAAAGTATTTTCCGAAGAAAGTTCCGCCTTCTTTTCCTTCAAGAACTCTTCTATGTAGACGGTTGCGAAACGAGCGGCTCCGTACTCGAAAAAACCTCGTATAAAAGACGGCTCTTCCGTCTTGTTTTCTTCCGCCTCTTTGGGGATTTCGACGCTTTCTCCTATATGCCGCGCGCTCATCGCCCGGTAATAAAAAGAAGCGTTTTTTTGGACAAAGGCGATTCTGAAAAACGCTCTGCTTGACCCGTCGATACCGGTGAACGCCTGAATCTCCGCGTCTGGAACGAAGCCCTCCGCGGCGATGCGCCCCACAATGTAAGCGTACTTGGCGAAGCTCGCCCCGTCCGCGTAACGCCTTACAACCGGGAAAATCTCCAGCATCCTCGTCCATTTATGATTCGCGGTCAAATATTGGCAAAGCGTACCCAAAATGTCTGAAAAATAGAAGGCGTCCTCCCACAGCGGAGCATACTTTGCGACGACCGGAACGACGCCTTCCGGGTCGTCCTTTTGAAGGACGTCTAAAAGATACCAGATACACGCGTCTTTTTGCTCCCTGTCCGGCGCAAAGGGAACCGCTTTCTCAAAAAAAGCCGCGGCAGACGCATAATTCTTCCGCTGTCTTTCCATCCTGCCCGCGAAAAAAAACAGGTAAAACCTGACGAGCGGGTCCGTACCCGCGTCCGCTTGAGCAGCCCATTCTGAAAAAAGATTTACCCCTTCACCTGCGTCCGTGTATTGAAAGCATCGTCCCAAGTCCGCTATCAGATACGCGTATTTATAAAAGAACGCCTTCTTCTCTAAAATCGAGCGAAAGCACCGTAGTCCCTCCCAGTAATCAAATACCGACGCCGCGTAATGCCCGCGCAAAGCCGCTGATTCGGTCCTGAAAAACTCAATCGAGAGGAATTCCGTGCTTTTTATCTCTTCATACGCCCATTTATGAGTTTCTTCAATCGGGCCGTTAAAGAAAAAATCCGCCAGTTCTTCAGAAACCGCGCCGCCGCTTCTCATAGTGCTAACCAGAAACAACGCGTCGTTCCATTTGCCGAATACGGCGCCGCTCTTGTCGTTAGCCGCCTTTCGCGCTTCGATAAAGCGCCCCTGCTTGTAAAGCGCAGCGGCTTTCAACGCGGCGAATCCCGAAAAATCAGGAACCCCGAAGTCGCCGTCTTCCATACGCCGCAAGACGTATTCGGCCGCGATCTCGTCCTCCAAGACGAGGAACAGCAATTTTCTGCCCGATTCTAAACTCGTCTGTTCCGAAGAGGAGGCAAGCCCCGCTTCGAATAGACGCGCCGCGCGCAATTTCGGCGCGGGCTCCTGTTCCTCAACTAACAAACCCGCGTAAAACGGAGCGTCTTGGTTTATACGGATAATTTCCCCCATATCCTCCGCAGACGCGGACAAGATAAACGCGACGTCGCTCTTTTTGAGGTTTTCCGCGGCCTGTTTAACGCTTATATTAAACACTTGTTCGGTCTTACATGAGAGAAGATTCAGAAATACGTAAATAAAGAAGAATATTTTCACCGCAGTCTACTTTATTGGGGGAACCCGGATGATTGTTTCTTAAATGACGGCATTCGGATTACGGAAACGGTTATACCGCGCAAGCATCCAGTAAAGCCATGAGTCTCTGTAAAACATCCGTTATATCCCGCAACGCGTCCATCCATTTCACCTTATACTTAATTCTCGCTCGGTATAACAGACGAAACAACATAGTCTCTCATCCCGCGCTTTTCTCGACTTCACCGCGAGAAGAACCGTAGCGGTCGGCGCGAATTTACTGATTCAACGACGCTTTCTTCCGCTATTTTTATACTTATCGCCATATCAATCCTTTTGTATTTTATTTCAAAAACATCAAATAATCAAGCGCTTTTTAGAAATATCTTAAGGAGTCAATGGAAAATATGTCAATGTTAAAGAGGGATTTCATCTCGCTCTCCCAGATAGGACTTTCTCACATTGTCGTCGTTGAGAAGCGCGCGTCCCTCCCCCTGCATGGCGACGGCGCCAGTCTCCATCACATAGGCGTAATCCGCGATTTTGAGGGCGGCGCGGGCGTTTTGTTCGACAAGCAGTACCGTAGCGCCGTTACGGTTAATTTCGCGAATGACGTCAAAAATTGTCTTTGACACGATAGGGGCGAGTCCCAGAGACGGCTCGTCGAGCATGAGTAGCTTGGGACTGGACATAAGCCCGCGCGCGACCGCCAGCATTTGCTGTTCTCCACCGGACAGGGTGCCGGCGCTTTGGCGCAAACGTTCCTTGAGGCGGGGAAACAGAGTCAGACAACGTTCCCTGTCCTTTCTTACGCCTGCTTTGTCTTTACGGAAGTAAGCGCCCAGACGAAGATTTTCGTCAACCGAAAGATTAGGAAAAACACGCCTGCCTTCAGGCGCCAGAACCAGTCCCATAGACACGACGTCCTTGGTACTATATCCAGTTATGTTTTCACCGTTCCATTCAATGTCGCCGCTGGAAACCTTTACCAGTCCCACGATACTATTGAGCATGGTGCTTTTCCCCGCGCCGTTAGCGCCAATGAGCGTAACGATTTTTCCGTCAGCCACTTCAATATCTACGCCCCTAAGCGCGTGAATTCCTCCATAAAACACGGAGAGTTTTTCTATTTTCAACATTTTCGTCCGTCCCTCCAGGGCGTATTTCTTAAAACCGCTCGCTCTCTATCGTTTAACTATTTATTGAGAAGCGTGCGGGGGAGCGATACATTCGCTTATTCTATTTATTTCATGATACTCTGTCCTGTGGAATATGTCAAGTGAAATTCAGAAGAGGATTGCGGGAAGAACTTATTCACGGGCGAGACTTGATACTTCTATTGGATTCTGTGAAAGGATCGTTCCCTTGCTAGAATACGCTTCGCTAGAGAACCCTTGCAATCTTTTGACAGATTTGCTAGAATTATCTTTTTATGAATTCTTGTAAACAAAGGGAATTGGAAGAGCGAATGTACCCGAAAATAGGAACCGAAGGAACAAAAAAAGACCACATCGTATCCGCGCTGGTGGAAAACCGCGCGGGGACGTTGAGCCGCGTATCCGGCTTGTTCAGCAGGCGCGGGTTCAACATAGACAGCCTCACGGTTGGGGAAACCAATGACGCGGCTATCTCCCGTATGACTATAGCGGTTAAAGGGGGCGACGCGGTGGTGGAGCAAATCGTCAAACAGTTGGGCAAATTGGTTGATGTGATTGCGGTGCGGGAACTCGACGTGGACGACTGTGTGCGCCGCGAAATCATGCTCGTCAAGGTGAACGCTGACGAGCAGAGCCGTCCGTCCGTCATACAAATTGCGGGCGTATTCAGGGCAAACGTCATAGACGTCGCCCCTGAAACCGTTACCCTTGAAGCGACCGGCGGCAGAGGGAAATTGAACAGCCTGCTCCTCTTGCTCCGCGCGCATGGCATTCTGGAGGTCGCCCGCACTGGGATAGTGGCCCTGGAACGCGGCGCGTCCACACTAAATTGAAGACGGCGGAGTCGGACGAGAAACGAATGGAAATCGAAGCAAGACGCGGGTTAAGGGTGAAAAAGCGTTGAATACCGCGGGCGAAAATAAAGGAGTAAATATGGCAATCATGTATTATGAAAAGGACTGCGACATCGGCGCGCTCAAAGGCAAAACTATCGCGGTCATTGGGTATGGGTCGCAGGGCCGCGCCCACGCATTGAACGCAAAGGAGTCCGGCTTAAAGGTGATAGTCGGACTCTACGAAGGCTCGAAGTCTTGGCAAAAGGCGGTCGATGCAGGCTTGGAGGTCAAGATTGCGCGGTCAGCGGCCGAGAAAGCGGACTTCATCATGATTCTTGTCAACGACGAGAATCAAGCCAAGCTCTACCAAGAGTCAATCAAGCCCGCGCTCACGGCAGGCAAGATACTCGCGTTCGCGCACGGGTTCAACATTCACTTCGGGCAAATCACGCCGCCGCCGGACGTCGACGTCGTGATGATTGCGCCTAAGGGCCCTGGTCACACGGTACGGGAACAGTACCAGGCGGGCGCGGGCGTTCCCATGCTCGTCGCGGTGTACCAAGACATAACCGGCCGCGCAAAACGGCTCGCGATGGCTTACGCTGCCGCCATAGGCGGAGCGCGGGCCGGTCTGCTTGAAACTACCTTCAAAGAGGAGACCGAAACCGACCTGTTCGGCGAACAAACGGTGCTGTGCGGGGGCGTCTCCGCGCTTATGAAGGCGGGCTACGAAGTGTTGACCGAAGCTGGCTATCAGCCGGAAAGCGCCTACTTCGAGGTCATGCACGAGATGAAGCTCATCATAGACTTGGTGAACCGCGGAGGACTGAGCTTCATGCGCTACTCAATTTCCGACACCGCAGAATACGGCGACTATGCGACGGGTCCCAAAATCATCGGCGAGGACGTCAAGAACGCCATGCGCGCGGCGTTGAAGGACATTCAAAGCGGTAAGTTCGCCCGCGAATGGATTCTGGAAAACGCGGCGGGACGCCCTTTCTTTAACCGTATGCGGGCTATAGAGGCAACCCACCCCATCGAAAAGGTGGGCAAGGAGTTACGCTCTATGATGAGCTGGCTCCACGCGCCGAGCGAGCGGTAGGACCGCCTCTCCGTCAGACGTTCCTTTCGCAAAGGCGCAAAGAAATCAATGTTCGTCATTCTCTGTTTTTAGAAATCCAACAAAGCTTCCAATTCCCCGACCAGTCTGTTGAAAACCGCGCAAGCCGATTCAATCGGCGCGGGATTCGACATATCTACACCCGCGGCTTTCAGGCTGTCTATGGGGAAACGCGAACCGCCGGACGCGAGAAAGGCGAAATAATCGTCTCGTTCCGTTTTTCCACCTCCAAGAACCCGCTCCGCAAGCGCCAGAGACGCGGAAATACCTGTCGCGTATTTGTAGACGTAGAACGCGCCGTAGAAATGAGGTATTCGTAGGCCTTCAAGATCGCTCTCCATCTCAAAAACGCACGCGCCTCCAAAATATTTCTCCAAAAGCGCGCGGTATTCAGCCCTCAAAACGTCTAAAGTGAGCGGAGAGCCGCTTTCTTCCAATTCGTGCGTCCGTTTTTCAAATTCGGCGAACATGGTCTGGCGGTAAAGCGTAGCAAGAATGTCGTCAATCCGTTTGTTCACGATGTAGACGAGCAAGTCCCGGTCGCCCGCCTTTTCTGCGTCGCTTTTCAGATAGCGAAAAAGTAATTCCTCATTGAACGTCGAGGCGACTTCGGCTTCAAAAATTGTATAGTTGTAATGCATGAATGGATTGTTTTTCGCCGAATAGAACGAATGCATAGAGTGACCGCCTTCGTGCGCCATAGTAAACATATCACGGATAGAATCGTCCTTGTAATTCATCAGAATATATGGGTCGGCAGTGTAACTGCCCGCGGAAAACGCGCCCGCCCGCTTGCCTTTGTTTTCGTAACGATCGGCCCATCGACCCAAAAGCCCGGCGCGTAGGACGCCGACATATTCCGCGCCGAGCGGGGCAAGCGCGGCTGACGTCGTATCAACTGCTTGCTCCCAGGTCCGCTTTTTGCCTTCATTCAGCGCGTCCACGATTGGTACGTAAACGTCGTAGTGGCGCAGCTCCATTAATCCGAGAGCTTTCTTCCGCAGGGCGTAGTAGCGGCGCAGGGGAGCGAGGTTTTTGGCGACGACATTGACGAGGTTGTCGTAGACCGCTTCGTCCACGTTGTCGCCAAAAAGGGCCGCGGCGCGTGCGGACGGATAGCCCCGGATTCGCGCGTTGACCGCGTTTTGCTTGACTTGCCCCGCGTAAAGCGCGGCAAGCGTGTGCTTATGCGCGTCAAACTGTCGGTAGAACGCGGCATAAGCCCGTCGGCGTAAGTCTCTGTCCTTATTTTCCATAAGGACAGACCATGTGGATTGAGACAAGGGCGTTGCGCCTTCCGCTGTGTCTACAAAGCCGAAGTCAATATCCACGTTGGTGAGAACTGAGAACGCGGTACGCGGCACGACTTCGGTTTCGCTCTTCATAGCGAGCAGGCGTTCTTCTTTTTCGCTCAAGATATGGGGCTTATAGCGGAGCAATTTCTTCAAGTAAACGACGTATTCGGCTATGCGAGGATGTTCCAAGAATTGCGCCGTTACGTTGTCCGGGATTGCCTGTATTTCAGGCGCGGACCACGCGCTTAGAGCTTGCGCCTTTGCCGCGGCGATGAGGAACTTGCCGCTCATGGCGCGAGCCGCCGCGGCGCCTTCGTCTTCAGTCTGTCGTAACTCGCTGTAATACGCGAGACGTTCCTCCAAAACGCCGAATTCTTTGGAAAAATCAAGCCAGTCAGCCAATTTCTCGGCGCTTTGCCCCAGCGTTCCCTGAAAAGAAGGTATTTTTTCCGTCTTTTCAGCGTATTCCACCAAACCTTTATCCCACTCTCCGTCGTTTTGGAAGAGCTTTGACAAATCCCACGTATCTTTCCGAGCGATTTCCGACCGTTCTGGTATTTTTTTTATAGTTTTCTCTTTTTCCATAATATATCTCCTTTATTTGATGCCATCCACTATCCATGCATCAAGCACATCCAGACGCTTCTTGATGGCGGAATTCATATCCACATATTTGGCGACAAAATCCGACACGTTTGTTCCCGCAATGCTGTAAATCAGGATACCTTCGTTCACCGGCTCGACATAGAGCTGTGCGAAAAAATTATTTTCTCTGATAACAGGCACGAAGAAGAAGTTGAGGCTTTTGAAGTTAGTCAGTGCGCACATTATAGAATTTTGAGAGGTACGGATTTCCGCTCGGTAGTAAGAAGCGCCGAAATTCGAATCTTTCAGCCGCAGAAATATCGTTTCCGACCGAGGCATGATCGACACTCTATTCGGGTCGGGAATAGGCGTCGTTTTCTTATCGCTCATTATACGGGTAGCGTCCTCGAAAAGCGGGATGTCCTGGTCTTTGGTGGCTGAGTGGTAAAGCCGCCCCTTTAGGTCGCGAATCTGTCCGAGCGCGTTGTAAATATCCACAAGACGGACGTTTCTAAAAGGCAGAACGATGAGGTGTTCCGTTACGTAGGGATAATTCCGCTTCAAAATACCTTCCGTCATATTTAAACCCGCGGAAACAGGGTTCAAAAACAACTTGCCTTCTTTGCTTGACAAGGCGAGTCCGTCTCTTGAGAGGACCGCGTTCTTTTGTCCCGCGTCCAAGGATGGAAACACGTTGGACAACGTTCGCGTCTGCGCGAAAACAAACCGCGTCGAACAAACGACGCATAACGTCAAGATTAGTTTTTTCATATTTATTCCTTTTTAGTAACGCTCTTTAATACGCGCCCTTTCCTTTAACCACGACGCCTATCGTCTTGTAAAGCACCCACAAATCCAGCCAGATTGACCAACTCTGCAAGTAATACGTGTCAAAAGAGACGCGTTCCGCGTAATCGGTGTCTGAACGGCCGGAGACCTGCCACAGCCCGGTAAGCCCCGGCTTTACCGAAAAGATACGTTTAAAATCCTCTCCATATTTTTCAATCTCGTCCTCGACGATGGGACGCGGACCCACCAGGCTCATTTCACCCTTCAACACATTGATAAGCTGGGGGAATTCGTCGAAACTGAATTTGCGGAGGATTCTCCCAATCTTTGTGATTCTGGGATCGTCCTTCAATTTATGGGACGCCTCCCATTCCTCGCGTATTCGAGGGTCCGAATCGAGCAATCTTTTCAGCCGTTCGTCCGAATCCGCGACCATTGACCGAAACTTGTACGCCTTGAACTTCTTCCCATTGAGACCGAGCCGTGTGTGTCCATATAAGGCGGGTCCTGGGGAGGATATTTTTACCAACAATCCTATGAAGAGCAAGAAAGGCAGAAGTACCGTTCCACCAATGAAGACGAGCGTCAAATCCATGAATCTTTTGATACCCCAATTCCAAAACATTCGTAGACGATGACTAGTAACAAGACCCAGCACCCCGCCGAAGTCGCGTACCGACACCCAGATATTGGTAACGCTGAAGAGGTCGGGAATAATCACGTTATAACGAAATACAGACATGGAGTCGTTCAACAGACGTTTTAGTTTGTCCCTATCCATACCTTGCATGGCGAGGATAGCCATTTTGATATTAAAACGCTCGACGATTTCTTGAGCGATACTCGTGTTGTGGATGATAGGTACGCCGCGATAGTCCTCCACTGCGCTCTTTTCGTCGTTGAGTATCAGAACCGGTATATAGCCTGTTGAACGACTTTTCAGAAGCTGATTGATGATGAGCCTACCGGTGATTCCGCTTCCGAATATGACGGCCGGTATGCCGCCCAATTTAGTTTTGTCTAATATGAAACGCATAACGTCCCGGCAGACGAGCAAGATGAACTGGGAAAGAATGAAACTGATGATGAAAGCTATGGAAATGGGGTCCCATTCCTTGTCTTCAACGTAACGGGATAAAAGGATGCCGCCGTGGGCAAGTAGGGAGCTAATGGAAAAATGACGCAGTTCCTCGGCCGGCGCAAGCGCGACTCCCGGATAGAGCCCGTTGAATAGGAAGAATAAAATGAAGACTGGCAGATAGGGCCAATAGGTAACAAAAGCGCGAAAGCTTATTAACTGCATATCATAAGCGTTCACGAGGAAGAACCCGGACCCGAAGGAGAGCATAACGCCTATGAGGTCAGCCAAAATAAAGGCCGCTGTTGTCAGCGCGGAGCTTGTTCTGCGGTATCGTGTGCGGTACCAAGTCTCAAATTCAGTTAATAACATACTATTAATATACCGCAATTTTTCCATCTTGTCTACAACCGGAGGTTGTAAGACGATTTCTCAACAGTTGTTGTACGAGAGCGCGCCCCCGTCTTGACGTCCTGTTTCAAGTAAATACGCCTGACCAACGGTCTATCGTCTGTCCGCCGACAGTCTTTGTAGGACTACCCTCCCCCCGCGGCGCGTTCCCTACAGACCCGTCCTTGACTAATATTCTCAATATTACTATCATATCGTTATGGATACACAGAAACTAAAACAATTGAAAGGCAGGTCCCTGTTGACGTGGCTTGATTTCACGAGCGAGGAAATACGGCTGTTTTTGGATTTTTCCAAGCAGGTAAAAGCGGAAAAGAACGAGAAAAAACAACGGTTTAAAGGACAGACCTTGGCCATGCTCTTTGAGAAGCGCTCCACCCGTACGCGTTGCGCGTTTGAAACAGCGTTCGGCGAGGAAGGCGGACATCCGGTGTTTCTTTCCACAGACGACATACAATTAGGCGCGAAAGAATCCATTGAGGATACGGCGCGCGTACTAGGACGTATGTTCAACGCCATTCAGTTCCGCGGCTTCAAACAGTCGACGGTTAAAACGCTGGCGGACTATTCCGGCGCGCCAGTCTACAACGGGCTTACGGATTTGTTTCACCCGACTCAAGCGCTGGCGGACGTTCTCACATTAGAGGAGAATTTCGGGGATTGTCAAGGGAAGAAACTCGTGTTTATAGGAGACGGACGCAACAACGTAGCTCGTTCCCTCCTTGTAATATGCTCGAAACTCGGCGTTAATTTTTCGATAATCGCCCCGCCCGCGCTGTCGCCTGACGCGGAGTTGCTGACCCTGTGCAATCTCATAGCCAAGGAACACGGCGCGGACGTCCGCGTCAGCGCTGATTTGGACGAGGTCGCGGGCGCGGACGCGGTTTACACCGACGTATGGGTCTCTATGGGCGAAGAGGCGAAGAAAGCCGAGCGCGTCTCTCTTCTTTCGCCCTATCAGGTCAATCAAAGCCTGATGGACAAGACCGCGCGCAAGGATACGATATTCCTCCACTGCCTCCCTGCGGTAAAAGGCGAGGAGGTTACCGCGGAAGTGATTGACGGGACCCAGAGCCGCGCTTGGGACCAGGCTGAGAACCGCAAATGGACCATCAAAGCGATTATGCTCGCCACGCTGGCGGAATAGCGCGTATCGGGCGCGCTTCGATGTTTAGAGTCGGTTTAGGACAGGATATACATCGGCTTGTTCCAGGGAGGCGTTTTCTGCTCGGCGGAACAGAGATTCCCGCGGAGAAAGGCGAGCTCGGTCATTCTGACGGAGACGCGCTCTGCCACGCGGCCGCGGACGCGTTGCTCGGCGCGGCGGGCGTCGGAGACGTCGGCGAATTGTTCCCGCCGACTGACGCCGCGTTCAAGGACGCGGACTCCCGCGTTCTGTTGCAAACCGCCTTCGGCAAGGTAAAAAAAGCGGGATGGCGCCTTGTCAGCCTTGATTGCGTTGTTATATGCGAAAAACCCAAAATCCTCCCCTATCGCGAAAGAATCCGTTCCTCCCTTGCGGCTATTCTGGAAGTAGAGCCGTCGTCCGTTATGGTAAAAGGCAAGACTTGCGAAGGACTTGGACATATCGGACAGGGACTTGCGGTGGAGGTCGTTACGATATGCCTTTTGGAGTCGGTATGGGGCGAGACGCGCAGGAAGAAACGGCTGACCGTACATGGAAGAAACCGATGACCGCGGTAGTTTTGCAGGCAAGGCTTGATTCCGCGCGGTTGGCGCGAAAAGCCCTGTTACCCTTGGGCGGTCAGCCCGTCGTGTACCGCGTCATGGAGGCGCTCAAGCGCGTACCTGTCGACGGACATATACTTGCGTGTCCTGAAGACTGCGTTTCCGTATTCGCCTCGTTTGCGGAAAGAGCGGGTTTTGAAATCATAGGCGGGTCAAAGGACGATGTACTTGCGCGTTATTGCGCGGCAATCAAGAAGTTCGCCATAGACCGACTTATCCGCGCGACCGGGGACAACCCCTTCGTGTTCGCGGACGCCGCGCTCGCGCTGGAACGGTCGGCGGACGCGCTCGGCGCGGACTATGCGGGCTACGCAGGTCTGCCCTACGGCGCGGGCGTGGAAGCCGTCTCTGCGTCAGCCCTGCTCCAAGCCGAAAGAGACGCTAACGCGCCCGAAGAACGGGAGCACGTCTGCCCCTACCTGTACCGCCGTCCGGAACTATTCCTGCTTCACCGCCCCTTGGCGCCGCTCAAATGGCGAGGTTCTAATCTCCGCGTTACGATTGATACAGCCGAAGACTACGAATGGGCGAAGCGGCTGTTTGCGGCGCTCGACTCGGCGGGCGGCAGGCGGAGCGACGGCGAAGCCGTCATCGCCGCATATCGGCGCGCGGCGGCAAATTCTTGACAAGGCGCTGAAGACTCCCGACGGCTTTTCCGCGTAATTAAAGAAACACAACTAACCTTTCTCAACAGAGACTTGCACGGCGCGTAAGAAAAATCCGCGCCCCTTGTACGGTCGTCTCTCAACGAGCGGGTGTCTGACACCAAAAGCGGAACGGGGCGTGCTAGAGTACGCGCCTGACACGCTATGGACTACGGAGCCGCCGAAGGACGCGGTGGATAAAGTGCAATTTTGCGAAGGCGTGGAACAAGGCGCGCGGGCGGAAGGGACACGTGTGGGGAGAACGGTTCTATTCTCGGCGATATATGAGCGGCGGTGGGCGCTGACTAAGAGCGCGGCTTCTCCACAGCCAGAAAGTAGCGGTGGCTAATGCAGTCAAAGTAGCCCTGCCGTTCCATCACGGTCTCTAACACGGCTAGTTCTTGTTTGGAAATATTTGCGTCGAAGCATTCGGTTAGTAACGGAACGTGTTTGATGTAATAGAGGACGTCGTCGATGCGGTAGAACCGTTGTTTACCCAGGCTTTCGCCACAGTCCGCGAGGCGCAAGCCGGCGCGCGCGAACGCGGCTACGTTCTGCACGAGATTCCGCCCTGTTATTTTGACGAGCCCTCCCAAAGACGCGCAGAGGTCTAGCGCGTTCATGCCGCCGATTTGCTGGGTGATGAACACGCCGCCCGGTGTAAGGACGCGGCGGACTTCGCCGATTTCGTATCTGCCGTTGCGGTTGATCACGAGGTCAAAGGATATGTCTGGGAAGGGGAGCAGACAATCGCCGTTGGAGTGTTTGACGCGGACGCGCGCGTCTTTGACGTTCCAGACTTGTTCCGGCGCGTCCGCGGGGAGTCTGTCGACGAACGCGACGCGCGGGGGCAGGTTGGGGAGATAGTTGAGGAAGTCCGCGTTGCCCGCGAACATATCGAGGAGGGATTGCTTGCCGAGGAGGAATTTCTTGACGACGAAGCGTAAATCCCAGGGGAGCGGGTCTTCTTGTAATCTGTTCTTGAGTCCTGCCAGTTGGGGAATCATCTTTAACCTTTGGTTGAAAAAAGCCGCGGACTGCGGGGACAATCCACGGCTCATTCTTTACATCAGCGCTAGGCGTCGGTTGTTA
>JAIRKH010000115.1 GCA_031260245.1 Treponema sp.
GTACTTGACGGCTGAAGAGCGCGGACGCGAAGTCGTCCGACAGACGAAGTCTGCTCCGCCTGTCGAGGTCAGCGGAGACCCCTTTCGTACAGCGCCCGTTACGAAATCGTCTAACAGGCGAAGCCTGTTAAAGTCCTTCAAGCGCCTCGGAAATGCTATAGCAGTAATCCCCAACCTTTTCTATACGTCGCACCAAATCTATGAAGAGCAACTCTTTCTTGATGTTTTCGCCTGCTTCTATACGTTTGCGTCCCATTTTCTTGAGCTTCTCTTGCGTTTTGTTGATTTGCTCCTCCCATTCTTTCGCCTGTTGGGACTGTTCTCCATTGACGTTTGTCCAGTCTCTTTCAATGATTCCAAGAAATTCTTGGACCATGAAAGAGTAGGCGGTGAGCGCCTCTGTTTCCTTACGCTTGAAAAGCAAATCTTTTTTCACGCTTCGTTCCAATATCAAACTTGCGCCGTAGCAGTCGTCCGTCATATCTTCGAGGCTTGCCGTTATCCGCAAAAGGGCGGCGACGCGAGTCTCCGAATGCGGACTCAACTGTTGTCGGGTACATTCTATCAGGAAATGGGTAATCTCTTCGCGCATTTCGTCGGCGTAGCGTTCCTTGTCCGCCAGTTCCGCGGTCAGGTCTTGTACAAGTTTCCCCATATCAACATTTTTTGCGTCAATATGAAACGCCTTCAACGCCTCGCTGATTCTCGCGTACATGGAGGAAGCAAGATTCGCCATATCTCGGATTTCCTTTTCCGCATGAATGACGCTCAATTCCGGGGTGTTTTGAAGAGCGCCTGACTTGGATTCCAGCCGATAATGACCGAGCGTCTTCGGCTCTTTGTCTTCGGTATCCTTGATGATGCGCGAGACAAGCCACGCAAACTGTTTGACGAAAGGCAGAAATACGATGGCGTTTAAGGCATTGAATACGGTATGAAACATTGCAAGGTGAGTGGTGATGAGCGCGCCCTGCGCCGCGGTTGGAGTCGCGCCGCTCTGCCAGTTTATGGCTCCAGGCGTTACCCAATCCACGACGCGAAGGAGCCATTGGAATAATATAAGCGCCCATACTGTACCGATGACGTTGAAAAGCACATGAACCAACGCGGCCTGCCGCGCCGCGGTTTTTGTGCCGATGGACGCAAGAGCCGCGTCTATGGTAGTGCCAATGTTCGCGCCGAGTATCATCGCGGCCGCAAACTCAGGGTTTATCAAGCCCTGAAACGACATCGTAAGCGTTATGGCCGTGGACGCGCTCGACGAGTGTATGAGTAAGGTAATGCCCATGCCGATAGCCACGCCGAGCAGAATGGAGATAAAACCTAAATCCGAAACCGATTCAATCGCCGTAAGCTGCTCAATGGTTAAATTCGGCATGGATTTGGTGAGAAAGTCGAGTCCTAGAAAGAGTAATCCGAAACCTAAGACCACCTCGCCCAAAGCTTTGTGGTTCCATTTGACGACCGACATGATGAAACCTACGCCTATCGACGGAATCGCCATCGCTGATATTTGCAATGAAAACCCGATGAGGGAGACTATCCACGCGGTTACCGTTGTGCCGATATTCGCGCCCATGATGACGCCTATGGATTGGGTGAGGGTGAGAAGCCCCGCGTTGACAAAGGAAACCACCATGACGGTCGTCGCTGAAGACGATTGTATAATCGCCGTAACAGCGAAACCGGTCAGTACGCCGTTAATCCTGTTGCCGGTCATAAGCGAGAGAACCCTTTGCATCCGCTTGCCCGCGGCTTGTTGAATGCCGTCGCTCATCACCTTCATTCCGTAGAGGAAGAGCCCAAGGCTCCCCATAATACTAAACAGCATTTTTACATATACCATGATTTACTCAACCTTTAAAAGCTTCCGGGCTATTGCAACGCCGAATCTGAACCAGCCTGGCTCCATTTTTTTTCGTACGAGTTGCAAGTTCTGGACGATGGGGAGATGTTGAGGACAATGGCGCTCACACGCGCCGCATTTGACGCACAGGCTGGGACTTGCCCGTTTTGGCGACGTCGGCGTCGTACAGGTAACGAATTGTTGCATACCTTGTACGAAGCCCATCGCAAAGGACGTATTGTAAGCCGCGAAGCACCCCGGAATATTGACGCCTTTAGGACAAGGCATACAGTAGTTACACCCGGTACAGTGAATCTTGTAAGAGGCGTTCAATATAGCGCGTACGTCCGCGAAAACCGCGGATTCCGCGTCTCCCAAACAGCCCGGCGTAGCGGTCTCCGCGACCGCGATGTTGTCGTCGAGTTGGGCTTGCGCGTTCATGCCAGACAGCGCGACCGTCGTCTCTTCGTGATTCCACACCCATTTAAGCGCCCAGCCTGCGGGCGACAGTGTTGGACTCGCGTTCTTGAAAATCTTGACCGCCTCTTCAGGCAGAGCGTTCGCCAGTTTGCCGCCCAACAGCGGCTCCATGACGACGACTGGTATGCCTTTCGCGGCCGCGGCTTTCAGTCCGGTCTTGCCCGCCTGAAAGTTCTCGTCCGAATAGTTATACTGAATTTGGCAGAATTCCCAAGGAAAAACGTCTAGTATCTGTAAAAACTCCGACTGGGACCCATGAAACGAAAACCCTATTCGCCGTATCTTGCCGCTGTTTTTCTTTTCGGCTATCCACGCTTCGATACCCCATGCGCAAAGCCTGTCCCACTGCGCCTTGTTCGTGAGCATATGCATCAAGTAGTAATCTATATAGTCGGCGCGAAGCCGCTCCAGCTCTTTGTCAAAGAATTTATCAAAGTCCGCGGCTGACTTGAGGTAAATCAGCGGTAGTTTCGTGGCGATGAATACCTTGTCTCGCGCTCCGTTCCTTTCCAGAATAGCGCCTAGAGTTTCCTCGCTTCCAGGATAGATGTAGGCGGCGTCAAAGTAGTTGACGCCCCGCGCTATCGCATCCATAACAAGGGACTCGGTCTTTTTCATGTCAATCCCGCCGCCTACGCCGCGCGGAAATCGCATACACCCGAATCCCAAAACGGACAATTTATTGCCGCACGTCTTGTCTAATCGGTATTGCATATTTCTCCTTAATCTCCAAACAGCTTCTCAAACGCCTTTTTCGCCTGACTTGCGGCGTTGAAAGCTTTCTTTTCGCCCTGCGTGAGGGAACGAAATTTCTGGTCCAAAGAAAACCAGTCGCAAAAGTTCGCCTGTTCTTTGTCCGCGACTGGCTCGGCTTTCGGCTCCGCGCAGTCGGCGCGGGAGCCGGGTAGGTAAGAACGGCAATGTTTGCATACGCGCAGGTCTTTTCCACACGTTTCGCATCGCAACGAACGCCATATAGTTTCGTCTTTAATAGGCGAACCGCAAAACCAACACATTTTCCCTCCTTGCGCGCGCTACCGTTCCGAAAGCGCGGCGTACGCTTCATGTTTATGTACGCACTTGTAGGCGGGGCGGATGATTCTATTACCGCATACGATTTCCTCCAAGCGATGCGCGCACCATCCTACCACGCGGCTCACTGCGAAGATCGGGGTATAGAGTTCAGATGGAATATTCAGCATCTTATAGACGAAACCCGAATAGAAATCTACATTGGTACAGATGTCTTTGTCTGATTCTTTGACGCGCTTAAAAACAGTCGGCGCGAGCGTTTCAATGAGTCGATAGAGGTTAAATTCATCCATAAGTCCTTTTTCTACGGCAAGGACTGACGCTTTGTCTCGGAGCAAGACGGCGCGGGGGTCGCTCTTCGTGTAGACCGCGTGTCCCTGTCCATAGATTAGTCCGGCGCTGTCGAAAGCCTGTCCTTTCAATATCTTTTCCAGATAAGCCTCCACTTCAACCTCGTCGTCCCATTTCTTGACGTTCTGTTTGAGGTCGTTCATCATACCCATAACTTTGACGTTTGCGCCACCGTGCTTGTAGCCTTTGAGCGAGCCTATACCCGCGGCTATGGCCGAATAGGTATCTGTGTCCGCGGAGGAGACCGTATGAACCGTAAATGTGGAGTTATTGCCGCCGCCGTGTTCAGCGTGCAATACCAGAAGCAGGTCTAATATTTCAGCTTCAAGACGGGTGAACTTCTGGTCTGGGCGGATAAGCGCAAGGAAGTTTTCGGCCGTGGACATTTCCGCTAGAGGGCGATGAATAACGAGGCTTTGATTGTCAAAGTAGTACTTCTTTGCGAAATAGGCGTAGGCGACGATAGTAGGGAACCGCGCTATGAGTTCTATGCATTGCTTCAAAACATTTTCTGGCGAATGGTCTTCAGGATTCTCATCGTAAGAGTAAAGAGTAAGGATGGAACGGGAGAGTTTATTCATAATATCGTGGGAAGGCGCGCTCATGATACTGTCCTTACGGAAATAGCGCGGCAGTTTACGGTTTTTCCCCAAAAACGCGGTGAATTTATTAAGGCGTTCTTGCGTGGGGAGTTTCCCGAAGAGAAGAAGATACGCGGTTTCCTCAAAGGCGAAACGTTTTTCTTTTATCGCGGCCGCGACGATTTCCTCAACGTCAATGCCGCGGTAGAAAAGTTTGCCGTCTATGGCTATTCTTTCCTCCTCGTTTGTTATGTACCCATGGACCTCGCCCACACAGGTAAGTCCAACAAGTACACCGCTACCATCGGCGTTGCGCAACCCTCGTTTTACGTTGTATTTATCGTAAAGCTCCGCGTTGATTTGGTCGTTAGCGGTAACCTCTTTAATGTAATCCCTGACGTTCGTCGTCAATACCAACCTCCTATCTTTATGAATTTGAGTATAGTGTATAAAAAAACAGACTTTTTGTCAAGCTCTTTTGTTCACCTCTTTACTGTGAACGATATTTCGCGGGCACAGCCCGTTAGACGACTTCTCAATAAGCGAGGTTAGCAAAGGCGTCCGACTCTGACTTGACGGCTACGCTTGCAAGCAAGCGTAGCCTGCGTTTACTCTCAGTACTATTTATGTTATGGCGTTTTACTGTCGATTATCAAGAACTTTTTTTCATATTCCATCAATTGTGCCGTGTGCCGGGAGAACCAGTCCTTGTTTGCCGCTTAATTTATTTCAAATTTTTTGTCTTATTTTTTTCTTAATAATTCTATCCTTTCCTCTTTCCTCTTTATGATTTTTTTAGTTAGTGAATATACAACAATTCCCCATATAAACCCACCTACCATATATACAACATAATTTATTATTGCGTAATATAATTTAAATGGATTATTGATAAATAAATTCATTATTGTTGCCACAAATACTCCCCAGCAAAATACTCCAATTATTATTGAGAATTTTATTTTACCAAAATTTATATTTTTCCTTTTTATTAACCATAGAATAATTTTAAAGGCAACAAATACAACATAAATCAATATCATCCGTAAAATACTAACTTCAACTTTTAATACATACTTAAAAAATAATATCATTAATGTCGATATTATTATTGCAATCGATGTATTCTTTATCCATAAAAGAAATATATTCATAATACATACTCCTGTGTTATCTATTTACATTTCGATCAAAATGTTTCTTTTTCATTAAATTTTGATTATACAAATATTTTCATTTTTTGTCAACAACTTTTACTATAATTTTACAAAAAAATTTAGGGATGTATGGCGCATAACGTTCCGGCTGTATGCGACGGTTTGGCGGCCCGGATAAGGGCTTTGCGTAGCAAAGACCAGGGCCGACAAACTGTGCCGGAGCAATGGCGTGGGAATGAGCGTAGCGAATGACCTAGCCATTGCGGAGGCCGAGGGGCCGTAGGCCCCGAAGCACACACAGTCCTGTTATGCGTAG
>JAIRKH010000012.1 GCA_031260245.1 Treponema sp.
CATTCGATTTATCTCCTTAATTATACGAATCTCTTTTGTATATTCTCTCGCGACGGCTCCCGCTCACGGGATTATCGCGCTGTTTATCTCGCCGCAATCCCCCTTCTTCACAGTTTCCCACCGCGCCGCGAAGTACACCCGCTTGCCCCAGCGTTTCATGTTCTCTCCGCGGAAACGGAACCGCCGCGGACGGGGCGTGAGAACTTCCACTTCGGGAACGCTGTCCGGGCGGGTACCGGCGTGGGCTTGGTATCATGATTGGGGATATTCATAGCGGTCCGATCCTCGTCGGTTACCGGCGGGAAGCGCAGGTACTGGTTTACGAAGGGACGAATCTCCTCCTTCGCGTCGTTCTTAGCCTCCGTATCTACTGGTGTGGGGACCAAGAAACGCAGTGTAGGCGGCTGACCAAGCCGCGTAACATATAAAGCTAAAGCCGTCCGCAAACGGACAGCCTGATTCCAGTGAAACGTTCTATAAAGACTGAGAAGCGTTATAGAACTCTTGAGACGACTTATAGAGTTATTTTGAAGAGTTAAAGAGCTCCTCTGGCGATTAGAAAGCTCTTCTGGGAAGTTAAAAGAATTATGCGGAAGGTATATAGAGTATAATACGGGGGGGGGGGGATCATGAATCGGCTGTCAGCCGCTACTTTATTGATATATACTTGTTTTCTCCGCATAAGAATATAGTTACTCAAAATGAAAGAATTGTCAAGCGGTTTTTATGTAAAACAACGAGAATTCGATGAAGAGCGTATCCGTGGAGGTCGTCGTTGCGAGGAACGAAGCGACGAAACAAGCCAGAGCTTGATTAAAAGGGACTTCTTGGCGTTAAAAAATTCGTCTCTAATAAAGCCTTGACGAATATAAAAAGGCGTTATATAGTTTTTGAGGAGGCGATATGGCTGATAAATGGAAACGGGTGGAAAAAGACGGGTTCACGCTTATTGTGAACGAAGGCGGCGCGACTCTCGGCGTGGGAAAAGGAATGGAGGACCATATCCTCTGCGTCGACGGTTTCGCGTTCAAGGACCTCAACCGCAACGGTACGCTAGAACCTTACGAGGACTGGCGCCTGCCGATTGAGGAACGTATTGCGGACCTTGCCGAACGGATGAGCGTCGCGGAAATCGCGGGGCTTATGCTTTACAGCGCGCATCAGACGATATGTAAAGGAAACCCAATGGCCGCTCTTCTGTATCCGGGGCGGGAAATTCAGGATACGCGCGAGAATATCTGGGACCTTACCGAAGAGCAGAGGAAGTTTCTTATAGAGGATAATGTGCGGCACGTACTTCTCGCTATGGTGGAAGACGTTCCTACTGCCGCGCGGTGGAACAATCAGGCGCAGGCTCTTGTCGAGGCGATAGGGTGGGGTATTCCAATCAATATTAGTTCAGACCCGCGGCATACGCCGGCGGGAACCGCTGAATTTAACATGGGCAGCGGGGGCGATATTTCGATGTGGCCCGACCATCTGGGGCTCGCCGCTACTTTTGACCCGGACCTTACGCGGCGGTTCGGCGAGATTGCGTCGAAAGAATACCGCGCCATGGGTATCGCGACCGCGTTGTCGCCGCAGATTGATATTGCTTCTGACCCGCGATGGTTTCGGTTCAGCGGGACCTTCGGCGAAGGAGTACAGCTCTCGGTTGATATGGCGCGCGCGTATTGCGACGGGTTCCAAACCTCCGCAGGTGCTCGCGCGTTGGAAACAGGCGGCGCTCCCGGCTGGGGTTTTGACAGCGTGAACGCGATGGTAAAGCATTGGCCTGGCGGCGGTTCTGGCGAAGGCGGGCGGGACGCTCATTTCGGCTACGGCAAATACGCGGTCTACCCCGGCGGGGGCTTTGAGGAGGCGCTCAAGCCCTTTACCGAAGGCGCGTTCCATTTGCGCGGGGAAACTGGTACGGCTTCCGCCGTGATGCCGTATTATACCGTGTCATGGGGTATTGATAAGAAATACGGCGAGAACGTCGGCAATTCATACAACAAATATATTATCACTGACCTTTTGCGCGAGAAGTACGGGTATGACGGCGTTGTCTGTACCGACTGGCTGATAACCGCGGACGCGGGTCCCATAGATACCTTTATTGGCGGGAAGTGCTGGGGCGTTGAGGAGCTTTCCATAGCGGAGCGGCACTACAAGATATTGACCGCGGGCGTGGACCAATTCGGCGGTAACAACGACAAAGGTCCCGTGTTGGAAGCCTACCAAATGTGGGCGCGCGAGCATGGCGAACAAGCGGCGCTGGCGCGTTTTAGAGAATCGGCGAGGCGGTTGCTCCGCAATATATTCCGCACAGGACTCTTTGAAAACCCCTATCTTGACCCGGAGGAGTCCCGCGCGACGGCGGGCTGTCCTGAATTCGTGGGCGCGGGGTACGCCGCGCAACTGCGGAGCGTGGTACTGCTGAAGAACGCGACGGTTAAAGGCGGCGAGACGAGCGCGGAACCAGTTCTGCCTTTGTCTAAAAAGACGAAGGTGTATATTCCGAAACGGCGCCGCAACGAAAGCCGCAATTGGTTTGGCGTTACGGTTCCCGCGCATGAGGTAGAGCCGGTATCAGCGAAGCTTGTCGGCGAGTATTTTGAAGTCGTCGGCGCGGCCGCTGACGCAGACTGCGCGTTCTGCTACATCGAGTCGCCGAAGAGCGACGGGTACCGCGAAGGGGAAGGCTATCTTCCCATCAGTTTGCAATACCGCCCCTATACGGCGGAACGCGCGCGGGAGAAGAACATCGCGGGAACCGACGACCGTTCATATCGAGGAAAGACCAATGTAACGACTAACGAGTCTGACCTTGACCTTGTTCTCGATACTAAAAAGAAGATGGGGGATAAGCCTGTAGTCGTGTTGGTTCACGCGAATAACCCCTTTGTCGCGGCGGAGTTTGAGCCTGTCGCGGACGCCGTGCTAGTTGAGTTCTCGGTGGAGCCTCAAGCTCTGCTCGATATTGTGAGCGGCAGGGCGGAGCCTTCGGCGTTGCTTCCGTTCCAGATGCCCGCGGACATGGAAACTGTCGAAGCGCAGGCTGAAGACGTCCCGCGCGACATGAAGCCGTATACTGATTCGGCGGGCCGCGTCTGGGATTTCGCCTTTGGTCTCGACTGGAGCGGCGTCATCGACGACGAGCGGGTGAGACGTTACCGCTAGACGAAACGGCGATAGGCGGTTTCAAAGGCGTGAAGCTTGCGAACCGCCTCATAGAGAAAAGTCGTAATTATAGAAAAATTTGAGCGCCGACGTATAAATCATTCGCAAAAATTTTAATTTTTCGTTTGACAAACGAAAAAACTCATATAAAATAGTATTAGCATAGTTTAAGGCGGAATTCCGCCCGCTACGCATATTTTATACTGAGGAGGACTTATGAAAAAGTCAATGATTTTTGTTTTGGCTCTTACCCTTGGGGCCGGAACGATGTTTATGGGATGTCAGAGAAAGACGGCCGGCGGCGGCGACGCCTCCGACGTTTCCAGTGGAACGTTAAGCCAACTGCCGCGTAACGAAACTTTGTATTTTAACGGTATACAGTGGGGCGCGCCCGTCGCGTTAAACCCCTATCACGGCAACCGCAACTACGGCTTCCTCGACGTGCAACGGCAGGTCGTGTTTGAAACGCTCTTCATGTACAACTCGCTCGACGCGAAACTCTATCCGCAGATAGGGGATTCTTACGCGTGGGACGGTAATGACGTTACCATCGCGTTGAACAAGAACGTCAAATTCTCCGACGGAACGTCTCTCACCTCCGCCGACGTGGTAAACTCCTACCAACTCGGCAAGGAGTATCAGGTCGGCGCGTCCGCCAACTGGTCGTATATTAACGAGATTATAGCGCCTGACGATTATACGGTTGTGATTAAAGGCAATCCAGAGACCATAAACCCGAAATATATCGAGGTGTCCTTGAGCGAGCTGTATATCACCTCTAAAAAATACTGGGACGATAAGAAAGCCTCCGGCGAGCTTGGAACGCAGCCAACCGCGCTCCTCGAGTTCATCGGGTGGGACTGTCCCGGCACTGGCCCGTACAAGCCCTTCATTCAGGACGAAACCAAGGTCGTGGTTCAGCGCAACGAAGACTACTGGGGGCAACATCCTTCTCGCTGGGGAAAGCTCCCCGCGCCGAAATACCTTGCCATGAATATCTATAAGGACAACGCGGCCGGCGACGCGGCTTTCCGCGCGGGTCAAGTCGATGTGTCCCAACAATTCATCTCCCAAGTATGGAAGATCTGGGAGTCCGGCGTGCCAGTCGAGACCTACGTTCCGCAGGCGCCGT
The DNA here is from genome assembly GCA_031260245.1 of Treponema sp. Lineage (GTDB taxonomy): Bacteria > Spirochaetota > Spirochaetia > Treponematales > Breznakiellaceae > JAIRKH01. The sequence goes on from JAIRKH010000012.1 coordinate 4,295, forward strand.
ACTACATACCCGGCGTCATTCCGGCTATTATTTTTAATACCACGAAACCCGGTCTAAACGACCCGGTCGTCCGCCGCGCCATAGCCATGTCTCTGGATTATAACACCATTGGGCAGAACGCCATGTCCGGCTACACCGCGCCCTTCGTTCCTTCCCTCATGCTCCCCACAGCGCCCGAACAGGCGCTCATCGACGCGGACGCGCTCAAACCCTACCAGTGGAGCTCCGACGTCGCCGCCGCTCAAGCGGAAGCCAACCAGTTGCTCGACCAGGCGGGCTGGGTGAAGGGAGCGGACGGAATCCGCGCCAAAGACGGCGTTAAACTGAGTTTCAAAGCTGAGTGTCCAGCCGGCTGGAGCGATTGGAACGCCTCGCTGGAAGTCGTCGCGCAGTCTGGGCAAGCCATCGGCATAGACGTCTCCACCTACTTCCCTGACGCGCCGATTTGGTGGTCCGATATGATAAACACCACCTTCGACATCATAATGAACAGCCCTGGCGGCGCTAACATCGCGTCCCCATGGACGCGAGCCTTCCATCTCAGCACGGAAAACGTTACCCCTCCTGGCACGCCGAACACGGTGCATAACTACGGACGTTGGGAGAACGCGCGCGCCAATGAAATCGTCAAAGCGTTGATAACCGAAACCGACCCAGCCACAGTCAAAGCGCTCTGGACCGAATTGAATATCATCTATTTGCAGGAAGTCCCTATGGCGGGTCTCATGTACCGTCCCAGCCTGTTCCACACCGTCTACACCGGCGTATGGACAGACTTCCCCAAACAGAACGACGGATCTAACATTCCGCCGCTTATTTGTATAGACGGTTACGGCGTCGCGGCTCTCTACAAGATTCGTGCGAAATAAACGGTAAATGAGGGGAAATTTCTATGAGGGTCACGCTAATATATATTAATAAATCTCAACATATTGGTTTATACGTTTCTAACTGGTATTTACCCCCCCCCCCATTATTCCTTAACTATTCCTTCCTAAAAGCCGAAGATTTCCGTAACCTTCGGCTATTAACAACCGGAGGTTCTTCTTGAACGGCTTACAGAAATATTTCGCCAAAAAAGCGGTGTGGTACTTGATTACTCTTTTTGTAGCAATTTTTCTTAACTTCCTGTTGCCAAGACTCATCCCCGGCAATCCTGTGGACGTCTTGGTGGCGGAGGCCACGGGAACGCTAACCGACGCAAACGCGATTAAACAAATTTATGATAATTATATGGCTATGTTCGGACTCGACAAACCGCTCTGGCAACAGTTCTTTATCTATATCGGCAATATATTTCGCGGCAATTTAGGACTGTCGTTCAGTCAATACCCGCGTCCGGTATCAGAGATTGTCGGCTCCGTGGTTCACTGGACCCTGATGCTCCAAATACCGGCTATCTTCGTCGGATGGTTCCTGGGCAACGCGCTCGGCGCGCTCACCGCGTACCGCAAAGGCGTCTTTGACCGGGTACTGTTTCCGTTTTTCCTTTTGTTAAGCGCCGTGCCGGCGTTCGGTTTCGCCATTTCCAATATGTATTTTTTCGCGGTACGCAGTCATATCTTCCCGTTGGGACTCGGGTACGCCTTCGACGTCATCCCCAACTGGAGCAATCCGACGTTTCTGCTTTCGGTGCTCAATCATTACCGCCTGCCGTTTCTGACTATGGTACTAATTACCATAGGCGGACAATCCCTGGGTATGCGCGAAATGTCCATTTACGAGTTGAACGCCGACTACGTCAAATACAGTCGGCTCATGGGAATAAAAGATAACAAAATCGTCGGTTATGTGTTCCGTAACGCCATGTTGCCGCAGATAACCGGACTCGCCCTCTCGTTAGGCACGATGATAGGAGGCAATCTCATCGCGGAAATTGTCTTCAGTTATCCCGGACTCGGAACTACGATGTTCGCCGCAATTCGGAATCAAGACTACCCGCTCCTTTCCGGGTGTACCTTGATAGTAACCATTACCGTATTAGCGGCGAATTTTGTGGTTGATATGATATGCGGGTTTATCGACCCCCGGGTGCGGATTACGCAACAAGAAGAAAACTAGGCGACCCGTCTAAAGTATATGGAGGTTTATGTGGGTTATTTTTTCAAGACCGCGTTCAAATCCGGCAAATTCTGTTTCGGGTTTGTCGTACTGTTGAGCATTTTGCTCCTTATTATTATTTATCCGGCGGTAAACCATACGGATCCGCTTAAAATGAGCGGTATGATGTTTGAACGCCCTAGTTCAGAACATGTTCTGGGAACCGATAACTTTGGGCGGGACGTGATGGCGGAGCTTGTCGCCGGCACAAGGACTTCGCTCCTCATAGGGGTTCTCGCCGGAGTCATCGCCACAGTGATTGGTCTTATCGTCGGGCTTGTCGCGGGGTATACCGGCGGTATTTTTGATAATATTTTAAGTAGCCTTACTAATATCTTTATCGTTATACCCTCGTTTATTATTCTCGTCCTCATTTCGGTGAGCGTCAGTACCCGTAACTTTATGGCGACGGCGATAGTCATAGGTTTTACCGCGTGGCCATGGACGGCCCGCTCGGTACGCGCCCAGACTACCAGTCTCCGCAACCGGGATCACGTCAACATCTCGAAGCTCTCCGGGCATAGTATGCCGTATATCATCGTTAAGGACATTCTCCCCTATATCGCGTCCTACGTGGTTATGGCGTTTATCCTCCAAGTGGCGTCCGGCATCCTCGCGGAGGCGTCCATTTCTATGCTTGGTCTCGGTCCCCGAAACGTAGCGACCTTGGGACTGATGATGTTTTGGGCCACTACGTTTAACGCGGTGCTCAACGGCAACTGGTGGGCGTTCTTCCCCATGGTGATTATGATAACGCTGATTACCTTTTCTTTGAACCTCGTCAATTCTGGGCTTGACCAGATATTTAACCCGCAGATAAGGAGCTAATCATGGCGATACTAGAAGTAAAAAACCTAACGACCTATTACAAGACGCGGATGAACGAAAAGATTTGCTCGGTGGATAACGTGTCTTTTACATTGGAAGAGGGCAAATCTTTGGGAATAGCGGGTGAATCCGGTTGCGGCAAAAGCACGCTGGCTATGAGCGTAATGGGATACTATTTTCCGCCGCTTTATTACGGCGGCGGACAGATATTCATCGACGGTAAGGAGATTACCAATCTGTCGCCTGACGTGATTCGCAGAACCGTGCTCGGCGCCGAAATCGCATACATACCGCAGGCAGCCATGAACGCCCTTAACCCAACCCGTAAAATCATTCGTTTTATTGAAGACGTCCTGTGGGCTCACGGCTCGACGTTGTCGCGAGCGGACATATACCAGCTCGCCAAGGAGCGTTTCACCATACTGAACCTGCCGGAAAAGACGCTGAGCCAATACGCGGTCGAGCTTTCCGGCGGTATGAAACAGCGCGCTATCATCGCCATCTCGACTATTTTGAATCCTAAAGCGCTGATTGCGGACGAGCCTTCCTCCGCGTTGGACGTATCTTCGCAAAAAATCGTCATAAAATTGCTCCACGACCTTATGGAAAAGGGTTTTGTTCGGTCAATGCTGTTCATTACCCACGAACTGCCCCTACTATACAACGTTACCGATGATATTATGGTCATGTACGCCGGCGAGATAGTCGAACGGGGAAGCGCAAAGGAAATGGTTTTCGACCCGATAATGCCGTACTCCAAAGGTTTGATGAACTCAATCATCGTACCGGAAGACGGAACGCGGGGGCATGTTTTACAGGCGATTCCCGGAGCGCCGCCCAATCTGAAAAAGAAGCCTGTCGGTTGCCGATTCGGGGACCGGTGTCGTTACGCGGACGAAATATGCCGAAAAGAAACCGTTACCGAGCAATCCGCGACGGACGGACGGACGTATCGGTGCCGCCACAACCTTCAAGAGTTGTACCAAATCTATGAAGACGAGCTACCGAAACTGTTGGAAGATTAGCCTGTCGGGTTCAGCAGCGTCTCAGTTCTGATAACAACCGTTGAGAAGTATTAAAACAGGCGAAGCCTGTTTCAAGAGAGGAGTTATTATGATAAGAAAGAAAGCGAAAGAAGTTTTTCTAAGCGGCGATGGCGTTACCCGTGAATTCGGGTACGGCGAAAATAAAACCGTCGCCGTTAATAACGTCAATTTTGAATTCCGTCGAGGCGAAATTATTTCCATAGTCGGCGAGTCCGGCAGCGGTAAGACGACGCTTGCCAAAATGGTGTTGGGGCTTTTGCCACTGACGCATGGACGGATTGAGTTCGAGGGAAAGCCCCGCGATATTTCAACGCAGGCTAAACGCAAACAGTACTGGCGGAATATTCAGGCGATTTTCCAAGACCCTTTTTCTACATTCAATATTTTTAACAAAGTCGACTCAGTATTGCTCGACTGCATCCAACTGCAAGGCGAGGGACATTTAAGCGCCAAAGAGAAATTTGAAAAGATGAAAGATTCCTGTTCTTTCGTTAATTTAAAATTTGAAGAGCTTTCAAACAAGTATCCTTTTGAACTGTCCGGCGGGCAGATGCAACGGTTGATGATAGCCAGAATCTTCATGCTTCGTCCAAAATTGCTCATCGCGGACGAGCCGACTTCGATGATAGACGCCTGCTCGCGCGCCACCATCCTCGATATGCTCCTTAAATTACGCGACGAAATTGATATGACCATAGTATTTATCACCCACGATATAGGACTGGCGTACTACATTTCCGATACCGTCTATATTATGGAGCGCGGCGTCGTTGTGGAGCGCGGAACAGCTGACGAGGCGATTCTCCACCCCAAATCAGATTATACCAAACGGCTCATCAACGACGTCCCGAAAATTTACGAACCTTGGGATTTCTCAAACGTAGCCTGTTAGACGCGGGTGGAATGCGCAACCGCCGCCGTGTTGAGATTTTATGAAATTAAAGGAGAATTCGCTATGAATACCGGTATTGTAATCGGCGCGGCGGCTAGTGGAAGCGCTGACGTTTCCGCCGTCTACCAATGGGGGCTTACTGTCGTTAAATTCATACAAACATGGGATAACCCAGCGGTCGATACCTTTATGAGAGACGTCTCTGTTTTTGGAGCGGAAGCGGGCTATCTTGCCCTGCTCCCTCTGATATTCTGGTGTATTGACGAAAAGAAAGGCGTACGAATCGGCGTAATTCTACTGTTCTCGACATGGATAAACGCCTCCCTTAAAATACTGTTTCATCAACCCCGCCCCTTTCAGCTTGACCCTTCTGTAGGAAAATCTTTTGAACCCACCTACGGAATTCCTTCGGGTCATGCGCAAAGTTCGTTTGTATTTTGGACGGTCATAGCGTCGTGGACAAAGCGTACATGGGTTTTCGTCCTAGCGATACTCTTAAGTTTTGTTATGGGCGTTTCGCGGCTTTATCTGGGCGTGCATTTTCCTACGGATTTGTTCGCAGGCTGGCTTCTCGGCGGCGTGATACTGGTATGTTATATACTTTTTGAGAAGCGTATTTCAGATTTTCTCGCGAAAAGCGGTTTACGCGTACAACTCGTCGTATCGGCAACGGTTTCCTTTGCGGCGATTCTTACCGGAAACATACTCTTGGGCGGCGCTATTCTTGGTATGGGCGCTGGTTACGCGCTTATGCTGAAATTCGCGCGTTTTACCGCAAAGCCGAAGCGCGAAAGGAGACTCTTTACCGTACTGCTGCGGTACATCGTAGGCGTTGCGGGCGTTGCCGTTCTTAACTTTGTCTTTCGCAACCTTACGCCTGATAAAGGCTCCGCGTATTACCCGCTTATCTATTTCTGTCTACCCGTTTCGCTTGGGTTATGGGTATACGCAGGGGCGCCGTGGGTTTTTATAAAATTACGCCTTGCAGAAAGACGGCAAGAATTTACGAGGTGAATGAGCGCGTTGCGAATCGCCGTTCCAAGCAAACCCTTCCGCCGCCGCGCGCAAAGGAAAATTAGCGTTAGAGCTTAAGAAATGCCGTTTCCCGCTGATATTAAAATAATAGTTACACCTTCTCGTTTTATCGGCGAGACGAGTATTGCCTTACGGATGGATATTAACGATGTGTGGTTGTATAACGCGGCGTTACTCCTTCACCGCTCAAGGCTGTTACCAACATTTTTTGCGTTACTATAAAGAATTATTTTTTTCATTACATAAAATTTAAAGAATTACAGGAAAGGTTCATGGTTAACCAGGCGGTTATTACCGCGTCCATTCAGTAAAGCAACTTACCGTCTACTAAGGGTACGGTCAATTAAATCCCCCACCCCCATAGGCTTTCTTTTTGTACGTTTGCATATAATTCCTTGAATTCTTCCACAACAGACATAAAGACTTCAATGAGTACGGGATCAAAATGCGTACCTTCTCCATCTTTGATAATAGAGACGGCTTCTTCATGCGAAAGTCCTTCTTTATACGGACGCGGCGAAATGAGCGCGTCGTAGACGTCGGCCACAGCCATCAACCGCCCCTGGAGCGGTATATCTTGACCGTTAAGTCCTAATGGATAACCGCTTCCATCCCATTTTTCATGGTGAAACCCCGCAAAAATTTTTGCGTGACGCGTCAATTCATTTGGCTGTGTATAAGCTTCGATGCGGTCAATGATGGTGTTTCCGTAATCGGTATGCCTTTTCATAATATTGAATTCTTCATCGGTTAATTTATCTGGTTTTTGAAGAATGGTATTGCTTATATAAATTTTACCAACATCATGTAGTTGCGAAGCTTGCAGTACCATTTCAATGTTCCATCCAAGCGTTTGCTCCGTGTAAATGTGTTTTTCTTGAATACTATGCAACAGAATGCCGACGCCGCGGCGCGTCCGTTCAATATGTCCACCGGTAACGTCGTCTCTGCATTCAACCATTTCCGCCATAACGCTGATAACTGCAGTCTGTAGTTCCCATACTCGTTGCGATTCAGCTTCAATGAGTACGCTCATATCTTTAACCATTTTTTGCAGGTTAGAACTAAAATTCTGAAACTCTTGTTGCTGGTGTTCTATAGCCTGTTGTTGCGCCGCCATAAATAATTGAGTTTCAATACGTTTAATGAAAACAGGAGCAAAAAACGGCTTACAAATATAACCAATAGTGCTAACGTCTAACTTGCTTTGATATTTTGCTAAATCATACTTTTCAACAAGAAATATAACAGGGATATTTACAGTCTTTGGATCCTTTAAGAGCGTTTCAACCGCCTCAAAGCCGTTAATTCCGGGCATATCTATATCAATTAGAATTAAATTAGGATGTTGTACTTTCAACATTTCAAGCATATCAACTGTTGAAGAAGCGGTACATATATCATAATGATTTCCCAAAATACTACGAGCATCCATTAAACTTGCGACGTTGTTGTCAACAAGCATTATCAAATATCGGTTATTTAGCATGATAGCTCCTTATTCTATCTATAGAGTATTCTAATTTTAGAATATTTGTAAGCGCTTAAAAAAATAACGAATCCCCGTCAAACGACAGAATTGCTGAAGATTTTTTCTTGAAACGTCGGTTTGCGGTTAAATAAAAGGCGGGGAGAATGGAGGTGGCGGGAGTCGAACCCGCGTCCTGATACGTGAAACATAAACGTCTACAAGTTTAGGCGCGTGTTAGATTGTCGGGAAGGGCTTGGCTACGCGCCGCGCGTCCCTTCCGTATTCCGGTTAGCTTCGGCAAGTCCACGCCCGAATACGGGAACCGCCTAGCCCTGTTTGCTACACGGACGTCCGTCCCTCAAGGCGTGGGAACGGGTCCGCGTCGGTTACGCGGCGAGCGCGTAATCGAAACTGTCGTGAGCAACACGAGTGTTGTTGGCAGTTAATTTTTTGCCGAATCAGGAGGTCGGCGCTCCACTTGCAATCCATATTCCAAACCGCACCAATCGAAACCGGCGCACCCCCCCAAAGAGGATATCTCTAATATACGGGAAAATTGAGAGATACCCTATTAATAAAATTAATATCATCTTTTTGAAAAATTGTCAAGGAGGCGGAAACGTCTTTTAGGGCTTGATGTGTTATCATACTTTTCAAAACGCCGTTAAATATGCTATTCTTTTTTTATGAATATCGTCATTGAGCCTCATAGATTCGACGGCGCGATTAAAGTACCGCCGTCAAAGTCTCATACCATTCGGAGGTTACTCATGGCTTCTTTTACCGCGGGCGTTTCTATCATTGAGGAACCGCTTGATTCGCTTGACGTCCGTTCCTGTATAGCGGTTTGCAGACGATTGGGCGCGGACGTCCGCGAGGAACCGTCCCGCCTTACGACGCGAGGCGTAGCGTCCATAACGGCGAGTCAAACTCTTGACGTGGGAAACTCTGGTACTACGCTTTTTCTGGCGACGGCTATGGCGAGTTTGGGCGATGCGCCGATTACCCTCACTGGAGACGCGCAGATTCAAAGACGGAGCGCGGAAAACCTTTTGAACGCGCTTTCCGCTCTCGGCGTAAAGGTTCAATCTATCAATGGACGCGCGCCCATTACGGTACAGGGTCCTTGGCGCGGAGGACGGTGCCGCATAGAGTGTCCTACGAGCCAGTACCTTTCCGGGCTCTTGACGGCTTCGCCGCTCGCGTCTCGAGGAACAGTTACGGAGATTGATGTGCCGCTTCTTAATGAAAAACCCTACATTGAGATGACGCTTTCCTATCTTGACAAGCAAGGCGTTGAATATGAGAAATCTTCAGATTTCTCATATTTCCGCGTCAAAGGCGGCGCTGTCTACAAACCGATGAATGGCCCAGTACCCGCCGATTTTTCTTCCGCCGCGTTTCCCGCGGCCGCGGCCGTCGTCAGCGGTGGAAGCGTCGAGCTGAAAGGGCTGGATTCCAACGACGCCCAAGGAGACAAGGCGTTTTTTGATATGCTGAAAATGATGGGGTGCGAGGCGGTCTGGAAAGATTCGTCTCTCTTTATTTCCCGAAAAGGACCCTTGCATGGCGGGATTTTTGACCTTAACGCGATACCAGACACTCTACCGGCTATTTCCGTAGTTGCGGCGTTTGCCCAAGGGGAGACCGTTTTGACTAACGCCGCTCACACAAGAATCAAGGAAACCGACCGAATCGCGGCGATGGCTCTCGAATTGGGCAAGCTCGGAATCTGTTGCACGGAGCGTCCTGACGGTCTCGCGATTCAGGGCGGAACTGTTCGCGGCGGTAAGGTTGATGGACATGGGGACCACCGTATAGTAATGGCGCTCGCTGCCGCAGGTTTAGGAGCGGAGTCGGCAATTGAAGTCGTCGGAGCGGAAGCCGCTGACGTAACTTATCCGGGATTTCTCGATATTTTGACGATGTAAAAATGCGAGAGACGCGTCGTTGCGAAATCGTATAATTGACAATATTAGAAATTTATGCCATAATAAAACATGGCACGTTTCATTTTTACCTTCCTTTTTTTCTGTTTTCTGACGACATGCGCTACAACCTCAAACTCTGTGCAGACGATAGTCAAGCCGATGGATCCACTCGCGGACTTGGACAGTATGGATGAATTTGCGCCGCTAGAATCTGGCGCGGCCGCTTATATTTTTATAGACGCGCCGAATTCGCGTCCAATACTCGACCTGTTTGTTCTGGGAAACATGACTCGCGAGCAGTTCGGGAAGATAGCCGGACAGACAAGCGCCATTCGAGCCGCTTTGTATAAAAGAACCGACCAGGCGCAAAGAATTAATTTCATGGCTGTGGCCCAAGGCGATTACCCCAATGTACTTTCCGCCATGGCGTTGACCGCGAATCCGGATTGGCAAAAGGTTCACGCATGGAACGGCGCTCCCTACTGGTATTCGGAAACCGCGGCCGTTTCCTTGGTTATGAATACGAAATGGACGCTTTTTTCCAACGGCGATCCGTTTGCGCGCATACCCGCTCCTCTTCCGCCCGCGGGCTTTGACGTTTTTCGTCAGGACGCTATCATCGCGGGATGGCTTACGGACGACGCCCCATTAAACAAGACGTTTGATATCATGGAAATTCCCATAGAGATTAACGCAAGGACGATTTTCTTCTACGTAGATTATATTCAACCGTCCGCCGATTCGTCCGAGAGAGTTTATAAAATGACTTTGCGATTTGAGCTGTCCGATCCGGAGCAGTCGGCCGGTCTTATGACGCTTTTCGAGCTTGCAGAACTGTTTATCGGGGAAAATTCCGCGTCTGACACGCCTCTGTCTCTTGCCGCAAAGTCCCTTCTGACAAATTCCATCAAGGCTGAAGAAGGCGTGTTGACGCTGACGACTGACGGTCTCTCCGCAGAACGTCTTACCCTGATTTTTAACGCTTTCTCCGCTTGTCTATGAGCGAAAGAACTTGTGTCCATCCTGGTTTCAGTACCCTCATTGACGGATGACTTCCTCCCTATCCGCAAGCGTAACGGTGAGATTCATACTTTTATTGCCGCGCATGATTTGAACCTGCACTTTTTCGCCCGGTTTGTTGTCTTCCAGCGCCGCATAGAGGTCTGCAAGGGTAGGTACATCCACGCCGTCGACATTGGTTATGAGGTCTCCTCCCAGGTAGATGATGCTTGAACCGTAACGCACTGGGTCCGTTCCTTCGCGGATACCGGACTGTTCCGCGAGTCCGTTCTTACGGACGCGGGACACGAGGAGACCTTTTGACACGGGCAATCTGGCGTAGCTGACAAGATTGGGGAATAGTTGCACTACCGAGACATCGAGCCATCCGCGTCGCACCTTACCGTAGGCGATGAGTTCGGCTACAACCCGCTTCGCCGTGTTCACTGGAATGGCGAATCCTATACCTACAGAGCCGCCGGACGGCGAATATATCATCGTGTTTATGCCTATCATACGCCCGCGCGTATCAAGTAAGGGCCCGCCGGAATTGCCCGGATTGATTGAAGCGTCCGTCTGAATCATGCCGCGAATAACGTGCTGGTTGGCGGTTTTTATGGGACGCCCCAGCCCGGACACGATGCCGACTGTTAGCGTACGCTCAAGCGCGAAAGGATTGCCTATGGCAAGTACTTTTTGTCCGACTTTGATGTTGTCCGACTCGCCGAAAGGGATGGTATGTAGTTCCGCGCCGTCAGTCGGCGTGAATTTAAGAACCGCTATGTCGTTTTCTGGGTCGACGCCCACGACGACGCCGTTGAATTGGCTTCCATCCGCTAGATTAATGAACACCTTGTTGGCTTTTTCTATGACGTGATAATTAGTAAGTACATAGACCCCGTCTTTTCTGACGTCTATGATGGAGCCGGAACCAGAGCCGCCGTCCTGCGGCACCGCTTCCAAAAACCAGTTAAGCGACACGGTCTCTGTGGTGATGTTGACCACCGCGCTGTTTAGACGCTCATAAACCGAAATGTTTTCCCGCTCGTCTTCGGTGTAGGATGATAAGGTGTTTACCGGAGCGGCGGGCAAAACAGGTTGTTCCTTTGTGGACAGAACGGCTTCTTCAAAGCGCGTCTCGGCGGAGGAAAAGGAAACGTCAAATACGTTTAAACCGACTAAAATCATTATTACTGCAAAAACGCCGATGATAGAAAGAATGGAAAAAAAGACCACCTGTCTACGGCTATAAAGTTTCATCGTTTGCTCCTTGAAAAATCTAAAACATGAAGTATTTTACAGGCTTATATAATAATCAAAATTACTATATGAGTTCAATATAACACAGTTTATATATATCGGCAAGCGGCTGCCTTTAAATACGACCTATAGAGAGACTGCGGCGGCGATTCCGACCATGAGTTATAGTCTCAACCGTCGCGTTTTTCTACATAGCGGCTCAAAAATAAATCATTCTATAGCTTGACTCTTTTTTCATTCTTTGTTATTGTAAACAACAAAAAGCGGGCAATAGCGCAGTTGGTTAGCGTACAAGTCTGGGGGACTTGGGGTCCCCGGTTCAAATCCGGGTTGCCCGATTTTTAAAAATCATCCTATACGTCCCTATTGTCATTACCTCTTTATCATACTTTGTAAATTAATACCAAATTTTCTTTTATTGAGTAAATTTAAGGGAGAACCCATGGTCAATATACTCGTTGTGGAGGATGATGAAAAATTGAACCGCATAGTTTGCGCCCGACTTGCCGAACAGGGCTACCGGGCTATCGCCTGCCTTTCGGCAATAGAAGCCTTTGACCGCATGATAACATTATCGGCCTCATTATTTCCGACATTATGATGCCTGAAATGGACGGCTTCAAGTTTGCCGCTATGGTACAGGAACAGGACAAACTGATCCCCATCCTCTTTATCACGGCGCGGGACGACATCGCTTCAAAACAGAAGAGCTTCCGTATCGGCGTTGACGGTTACATGACGAAGCCCGTTGACCTTGGCGAACTCGTTCTGCGGGTAGGCGCGCTCCTGCGGCGGGCGAATATCGCCAATGAAAAGAAACCCAGCGCAGGCAGCTTTATTCTCAACGCCGACGAAATGTCTGCGACAGTAGCGGGGGGGGAGGGGGAATACCCCTGACAACAAGGGAATTCAACGTACTTTGGAAGCTCCTCTCCTATCCCAAAAAGACCTTTACCCGCAATCAGCTTATGGACGATTTCTGG
>JAIRKH010000065.1 GCA_031260245.1 Treponema sp.
AGCGAAGATTTCGGCGACGAACGCGGTTATTCGCTCCGTCTTCAAGCGCATAAATTGAGAAGCGCAATCATGTAGAATATTTGCGTTTCTTATTTCAATTTTCAAAATTTGAAAATTGACTCTTTGTCGTTATTCTGATATATTTTTTATTGTGGAACAACATTACGCAAAGAAGGACGACGAATCGAACACCGAAAAGACTCCTAAATACGCGGCTATTACGCAGATGCTTTTGAGGAGTACGCCCAACTCTACGGTGTTTTTGGACCATGAGGGACGAGTAGATTTTTGCAGCGATTCATGGCTGGCTCTAGCTGGTACTAAAGACGACTCCGCGATAAGAGGCCGCTACTTCTGGGATGTCATGCGCGCCTTCGAAAACGGCAGGTATTCCGATACAACCGAGAGTATATTCAACGAAATCCGCTCTAGCCTGAACGCACGGAAAGCCGAATTCCATATCGCCTTTCCGGGTAGGGAATCCCGACTCTTCGAGGTTCATTTCGTCCCCCTGTTGGACGAAGAAAGAAACTTCGCGGGCGCGGAACTAATATCCTTCGACTCCACGCAGTTTTTCGCCTCGGAAGCCGACAAACGCGCCAAGCTCATGCTCGACTCCGCGCCCATGGCCGTGCAATTCTGGGATAAGGAGTTCAACCTCCTGGACTGCAACGAGGAAGCGGTTCGTCTCTTTGGTATGTCTTCTAAAGCGGAATACCTCAGCCGTTTCCATGAATTGTACCCCGAATTTCAACCAGACGGCGAATCTTCTATTGAAAAATTAAAGCAATATATCCACGCGGCTTTTAAAACAGGTTATCAACGACTTGAATGGGAAAACCTCCTTCTTTCAAAAGAACCCCTGCCAACCGAGCTGACTCTCGTGCGGACCCCATGGAAAGACGAAACTCGCCTTGTCGTCTACATAAACGACCTGCGGAGAATCAAAGCGAAAGAGTCCGTAATGCAGGAAGCTGAAGAGCGAATCCGACTGTTACTGAACGGGCTGCCGATAGCCTGCCTGCTTTTCGATGAAACGGGAAACCTTATCGATTGCAACGACGCGGCGCTGAAGATGAGCCGCATATCAAAAAAAGAGAACTATATCGGAAGATGGCCCGAATTCACCCCGGAGTTTCAACCGGACGGCGAAAGAAGCGCGGATAAGTCAGTGCGGTACAACGCCGCAGCTCTCAAAAGCGGATTTGAATGCTTTGAATGGACCAGTATCGACGTCAACGGGGAGCCTATACCAAACGAAACCAACCTCGTGCGCGTCCCGTGGAAAAACAGATACTTGCTCGCCGCTTATTGTCGAGACCTCCGGGAGATTCAAGCGAAAGAAGCCGAAACCCGCGAAGCCGAAGCCAGAGTCTCGGCGATGTTGGACTCTCTGTCCATCGGTTGTACATTCTGGGGCGTTGACGGAAAACTCTTGGATTGCAACAAAACAGCGGTTGAAATGTTCCACTGCCAGGACAAGAAAGAATATCTCGACAATTTTTACAAATATCTACTTATATCAAAGTCTCCAAACAAATCGAGCGACAAAAAAGCCCTGCGAGCTATCCATAGAACGGTTGAAAAAGGAGAATTCCGTTCTCGGTGGGAGTGCGTAACCGCGGAAGGCAACCCCCTGCCTTTGAAGGTATATCTCAAGCGTATTCCGTGGAAAGACGGGATTCGCGTCGTGGGTTATTTCACGGAACTACAGGAACTCTTGGAGACTCAAGACAATCTCACCCGCATCAAGTCTATCGTCGAAGGTTCGCCTCAATTCGTGATGTATCTTAATTCAAGCGGCGAGATAGAATATATGAATCCAGCGATTCTTATGACTACAGGATACAGTCGCGAGGAATTCTTAATAAACGGCTTTAATTTGATTCTTGACGAGCAAGATACGCGATACCTCAAGAAAAAAATTATACCCAAGACGATAAATAAGCAAAGCTTAATTTTCGACGCCCGTATAAGATGCAAGGATGGAAGATGGATAGACCTTTCGGTTTCAACGCATGCGTCCGTGTTGCATACAGGCGAGGCGGGCGTGGGACTCATAGCGCAGGACGTAACCGAATTCAAACGGATACAAGCCGAACTCGTAAAGTCAAAAGAGGAGACGGAACGCGCCCTCGTAAAAGCCGAACTCTACAACAAGGCGAAGACCGACTTCCTCTCTCGCATGAGCCATGAGATGCGGACGCCCATGAACACAGTCATCGGTATGACGGAAGTCGCCCGCATCGCGTCCAACGAAACAAGCCGAAGCGCCAGTTACGAAAAAATCTACGGCGCGTCCAAACAGTTATTGGATATTATCAACGCGGTCTTGGATATGGCGAAAATCGACACGGGAGAATTCGTCCTGGCGCCCCAACATTTCCGATTCCTCATCGCCTTGCAATCGCTCATTGATACGATAGCCGCTGACGCAAAGAAAAAGAATCAAACCTTCACCATAGATATAGACGGTTCCATACCCGAATTCCTCGTGGCCGACGAGCGGCGTTTAAAACTGGCTTTGTCAAACATCCTCTCAAACGCCGTTAAATTCGCCCCGGAAAATGGGAAAATAAATTTTTCAGTCCGCCGACTGCCAGACGACGGACATAAATGCGTTCTGCGCTTCGACGTCTACAACACAGGCAAAGGCGTTATGGAAGAAGATAAACAGCGCATATTCAGAGCCTTCGAGCAGGCGGATAACACCATAAAACGCGAATTCGGCGGCGCGGGACTCGGTCTTCCCGTCGCCGTGCATATCGCAAAGCTTATGGAGGGAGGCATAGAAGTCGAATCCACGCCTGGTATGGGCGCTCGGTTTATATGCACCGTTAAGTCCGATTACACCCCGGCCTGGTCGTTCATCTCAGCGCCTTACTTATCCTCAACCGAATACACAAACTTAACAGGCGCGCGTATTCTCGTCGTAGACGACATCGAAACAAACCGCGAAATAGTAATCGCCTTGCTAGAAGAAACAGGCGCAATCATAGACGGCGCGGACTCCGGCAAAAGAGCGGTGGAGATGGTTTTGCAAAGTTATTACGACTTCATCCTCATGGATCTCCATATGCCTAATATGGACGGCTTTGAGGCGACTAGCTCTATTCGGGAAGTTGAAAAAAACTGGAAACGCCATATTCCCATCGTCGCCTTGACCGCGGACTCAGGCGCGGACGTCAGACGTCGTTGCTTTGAAGCCGGTATGGACGACTTTATGAACAAGCCGGTGGAATACGCCACTCTGATCCAAATGTTGTCCCACTACCTAAAACACACAGAGCGAATGAGCTAAATCCGCCCCTTATAGACTTGTCCAAGGGACCGTTTCTCATCGTCCGCCAGGTCAAAGCCGAGAGTACCGCCCGGATTCATAACGTTGTTCGGGTCAAAGTGGGCTTTTAGGGCGCGGTAGACCGCGTATTCATTAGCGCCGATGGAGTTTTCGAGCCACGGCGCGAACATCTTGCCGATTCCATGGTGGTGGCTCATTGCGGCTCCGGACTTCTGAATCGCGTCGAGAATGCCCGCATGAAAACGACGGTACTCTTCAGGGTCGCTCATTTTTGCGATGAATATCCAGTAGAGGTTCGCGCCCTGTGGGTAAACGTGGCTTATGTGGGTCATGCAAACCGTATTCGGGCGGGACTTCACGTATTCCCGCACCTCTCGATGAACCCGTCCCATGTTGCTCCAGTTGACCGCGCACTCCATCGTATCCATAACGACGCCGAAATCCTGCATCGTGTCGCGCAGGTAAGGGTCGCTGAACCGCCCCTTTTCCCACGCCTTCGTAACCATACCTGAAAGCCAAATCCCGCCGAATTTCCGCGCCACGCGGTGAACGTTCTTGGCGCAGTTGCGGGAAAAGCCGTCCTCTCCGTTGGTGAAACCTAGAAACAGGCTCATCTCGCCTACCTTAAAGCGCTTCAAATCAAACAAGACTTTTAGAGGGCTGTCAATCACGTTATACATATAGAGCATAAGGCTCGTCTCTTCCGGGTCGGAAAAGCGGAATACAGACGGGTAGCCCGCCTCGCTCTGCATGATTTCGCGGGCGGCCGCCTGCGCGGTCTCCCAATCCTTAAACATATAAGAGAATCGCTTGACGCTTTTGGGCGTATGCCGAAAAATCTTCAGGGTCGCATGGGTAAGCACGCCGAAGGCGCCTTCGCTCCCCATCATGATTTGCCCCAGGTCCGGTCCTGCGGCTTTGCGCGGGTAGCGGTCTGTGGAAATCGTCCCGACGGGCGTGGCGTAATCCTGCCCCAGTACGATGTCTTGAATACACCCGTAGTAGGTGGAGTTCTGTCCCGCGCCATGGGTAACAATCCAACCGCCCACAGACGAATGTTCGAAGCTCTGGGGGAAATGCCCGCATGTGTAGGCGCGTTTCGCGCCGAAGTTAGCGACCGCGTCGTTTAACACGGCTTCCAGTTTGGGACCGCTCATGCCCGCCTCTACGGTGATAGTCTGGTCGATCTCGTTGAACGCAACCACCTTGTTGAATCGAAGCCGCATATCCAAGGAAATTCCGCCTTCGACGCACTCGACGCCTCGCGTTACTGAAGAGCCGCCGCCGTATACATAAAGCGGGATTCTTTCTTCCGCGCAGAACGCCACTATTCGCTCAATCTGTTCCTTCGTATCCGGGTAAAGCACGGCGTCAGGGACGTTCTCCACCCGTTTCCGTCGTAGGCGCATCAAATCGAACATCGTCTTTCCGTAAGCCACAGAAAGGCGGGCGTAGTCGTCCACGCGGACGTAGTCTTTGCCTACGATGTCGCGGAATTTGTCGAGTTGCGACTCGGTCAGCCGTATGGGAAGGTCAAATTTCACCTCGTCGAGCCCTAAATCCTCGCTGTATTGGGTAAAATCGTCGTTGGAAAGCCCGAAACGTTCCTTCAATAGTTTGAAAAGCGACTCCTTCGGCGCCTTTATCGCGTCTGGTTCGCCCCATTTAAATATGGAACGATACGAATTCAGCGGGATTTCCCCGTGGAACCATTTCGGTTCAAAAGATTTATATTTGCTCATTGTTTCCTCCTTTATTTTCGGGGTCGGGAAGCCCGCAAGTCCCGGTTCCCTATATCTATCAACTCCTGATAAAGCGGCGAGAGTTTGTCGAACATTTTGGCGAAAACCCGTCCATAGATGGATTCGTAGACGTTATGCGCGTCCTCGTCGGGCAGGAACTCGTCCTTTATGTGAACCATCGACGCGACGCCCTCTTCAAACGAGGAAAACACGCCTTTTGATACAAAGCCCGCGACGGCTGAACCAAGACTAGAAGCCTCGAAGGTCTGTATCCGGCAGACCGTCAATCCGAACATCGACGCCGTGATGCGGCATACCTCGTCGCTCTGACTGCCCCCGCCTGCGACAAAAAGCCGCTGAACTTTGATACCGCCGCGTCTTTCGATGCTCCGCAGCCCCTCCATAAGGGCGAAGTTAATGCCTTCGATGATAGCGCGGTAGAGATGAATGCGGGTGTGAACGTCCGAAAATCCGATAACCGCGCCTTTTGCGAAAGGCATACTCACGCCGGGCGTCCAGAACGGTTGCATAACAAGTCCGTCGCAACCTGGCGGCACGTCGCGTAGACGCTCGTCGAGGAGCTTTTCCGCGCTTACGCCGAGCTTTTGGGCTTCGACAACTTCTTTTGCGGCGAATTCTCTCTTGAACCATGACAAAAGCCAATAACCGCGGTAGATTTCCACTTCAGGATTGAAACAACCCGGCGCGACGGCAGGATAGGGCGGTATATGGGGCAAAGGCTCTATATAATTCCGCGTGGTTACCTGTACGGTCGCGGTTGTACCGAAGCTCAACGCGGCCGCGTCCGGCGTCAGACACGAAAGCCCTAGCGTTTCGCAACCCTTATCGCTCCCGGCGGCGATAAAGGGCAAGCCCTGCCGCACACCAGTTTCCTCCGCGGTTTTTGCCGTAATCGTCCCCACAACCTCGCAGGGATTCGCCAATTCAAAGAGCTTGTCGTCAGGAACGCCAAAGACGACGCGCCGAACATCGTCCGATTTCATCCAAGCGTTGTTTTTCACATCAAAAGGGATATGTCCAATGACGCTTGCCGTTGAATCGACCAATCTACCGCAGAATTTATAGGTAAGCCATGTTGAAACAAAGACGAATTTGTCGGTTTTCGCCCATATTTCCGGCTCGTTTTCCGCCAGCCAGTTACAAGCCGCGGCTTTCCGCAGTAGGTTGACGCTTGCCGTCATACCCGCGATTTTCAAAAACACAGCCGCTGGCGCGGGGAGCGGTTTGACTGTCTTCAAACGGCGTCCGTCAAGCCACAGTATCACGTCCCGCAAGGGGCGTCGTTCCTTATCGAGGCAGAGGCAGGAGTCGCGGATAGTTGTACAAGTTACGCCTATGACGTTCTCCCAATCCACGCCCGCCTTCGCTTTGAGGGAACGGCTCGTTTCGCAGACACAGCGCCAATAGAAATCAGGCTTTTGTTCGGCCCATGAAGGCTGTTTTGAAAAGTAAGGCTGGTCGTATATTTTTTGCGCTTTGTGAACGACGTCTCCTTTTGCGTTTATCATCAAGGCCCGGGCGCTCTGCGTCCCTATATCAAAAGTTAAAATCAGTTCTTTCTTGTTCATAGAATCAGTATAACACAGAAACAGCAAGGCGGAAATAAAAAATTTGACTAACGAGGCTGTTCAAAAACCGTAAAGCGGGAGATGAACCCGCTCTGGGCGTTACCCGCGTCCCTTAGGTTTAACCAGGGTAATTTCCGTTCGTACTTCGCCCATAAGATTCTCCTTGAATAGATAAAAGATAAATCCCCCTTATCCTTGCTACCTATTCCCAGCCGCCCAATGTCCTGCTGTCCAGGGTAACGCCCTCACCGACGGTGATATTACGTTGTTTGTTCCCTGAACCTGAAGATACATATACCACGCCGCCATTGCTCCTGGAGGTGTTTTTGAGCGAATCAGCGGCGTTTGACCCGTAAATAGCCCCGCCCGACTGCTTGATAAACGTCCCGCCGTTGACGTACACGCCCCCGCCGCCGTAGGAGGCGGTATTGTCGCTGATAGCTCCTCCGCTCATCGTAAACGTCCCGCCAGTCACATACACCCCGCCGCCGTAGGAGTAGGCGGTATTGCCGCTGATAGCTTCGCCGCTCATCGTAAACGTACCGTTGTATACACTCACCCCGCCGCCGTAAGAGTAGGAGGTATTGCCGCTGATAGCTCCGCCGCTCATCATAAACGTCCCGTCAATCACATACACCCCGCCGCCGAAGGAGGTGGCGGTATTGCCACTGATAGCTCCGCCGCTCATCGTAAACGTCCCGCCAGTCACATACACCCCGCCGCCGTAGGAGGAGGCGGCGGTATTGCCGTTGATTTTCGAGCCGGTATTCATCACCAGCGTCCCGCCTCTATTCACACGGACGAGCGAATCCGCATTGTCGCTCAGCCCCTGCAAGGTAATGTTATTGCCCAGCGTCAATGTAACGCCGCTTTCCACGGTAAAGAGAGCGCGCTTTGTGCTCAAACTGATCACCCGTTCAGACGCGTCGCCAGAGAGTATCACGTTTACCTTCTTTCCACTATAGGAAAGCGTCCCCCGTCCGATAGACTCGTTCTGCCGCAGGGTAATGGTATACGAGCCGCCCTCTACCGCGTTGGTTTCAATCCACGATAAGCCCGCCTCAAGCGATAAATCGGCAAGGGGGGAGGCGGCGGTCCACTTGGCGTATACCGTTATATTCCCGCTTACCGTGGTGGAACCGGTAAACTGGCTGCCGCCGCCGTTCTTGTCGGTATACCAGCCGTCAAAGGTATAGCCGCTCCGCGTTGGATTGGGCGGTATGTTCCACGCGCCAACCGCCGCGCCGTCCGTTACCGTCTTTGTCCTCCCGGAAGGACTTCCGCCGTTCGCGTTAAAGGTTACAGTGTACTGGGCCGGCATAGCAGGCTTCTGGTTCGCCTTCATGTCATTGTCAAACTCGCGGGAACTCTCCGAAACGCCGGTCAGCTTCCGCGTAAGGTTTGCCATCGACGTAATGCCGTCATCCAGGGTAAGGTAGCCCTCTGAATCTCCCGCCTCTTGCACCCCCGTTACCAGGTTAATGATAGCCGCGTTGAACCTGTTCTGGCTCCCCAGTTTCCGCGCCGTTACCGACAGCACCAGTTCCGGGTTGGTACCCCGGCCTATGCTAGGCAGGTTTTCGTCCGCCGTGTCCCCGCTAAACTGGTTGGCGTACTCGTCCTGTATCTGCTCAAGGCTCGCCGTGCGGGGATACACCGCGTACTTCCCGCCCCGGATAATGTGTATCGCCAGTATCCGCGCCAGTACATCCGCGGCATGCGGGTCAGCCCCGCCGCTTAACGCCACGGGAGGCACCGCCAGCCGGGGCAGCTTCGCGGCGTCCGCCCGCGCGGCCGCCGCTATAGAACGCGCCATGACGGGCAGCTTGCCCTCTATCTCCTCAATATCAGTGTAGGTTTGTATGTCCCCGGCTATCTGGCGTAAATCGTCTATCTTGAGTATGCTGACGATGAGCAGTTTCTGGCTTCCCAATGCGGTGATGCTCCCGGAGACCACGTACTGCGCCCCAAGCTGCTTGCCCAGCGCGGCTGCCGTGTCCGGGTCGGTCATGCCGGACTCGTACTGGAAGCGCTGCTCGCCCCGTATCGCCCGATTGATGCTGGTACGCGGCACCGGGTTAAACGCGGCCGTAAGTTCCCGCTCAAACGAGAAGAGTTCGGCGATAGTCTCGCCCTCGTCCCCCTGCCCCCCGGTAAAGGGCAATATGGCCAGGTTGTCTTTGGCCATGTTGTCATTGTCCAGGCTACCAATAGCAAAGGCCCCCGCCGCCGCGAAAAATGCGCACAACGCAAACAAAATGTATCGTTTCATAAAAGCCTCCTGTTATATCATTATTATACTCATTATAAAAATAAAAGATAAGTGATAAAAGCGAGGTATGCGGGGTAAAGGATAAAAGATAACAAGGAACAACGAGCGATCGCCAAATTCCTCTCCGCCTCTTATCCTATAAGTCAGACCCCGCGGATTCTAAACCGTTCCAGTTCGTCTCCACTTTTCAATTCTATCAAACGCCGTATTGATACGCGCCGATTTTTCCGTAGCTTTTCGTACGTTTTCAGGATTTCCTGTGTGTCTGTCAGGATGGTGGATTTTGAGCAGACGTTTATACGCCTTCTTGCACTCTTCAGAAGACGCGCCGAGCGGCAGTTCGAGTTCAGCAAAATCCATTTTCAAGGCTAACGGCGTTTTCTTCTCTTCATTAGCCTTTGCTCCGGGCGCCTCTCCTTCTGGTTTTGTATATGTTTTTCGCTCGTTTCTTCCTGTTTTGAGAAATTCTTCTACCTCGGCTTGCCCTTCGAGGAAGTCCGGGTCTATAAAATTCTTTCTATTCCCTGTGAAATCGGTATCTTCGCTGAGATAGCTTTTGATAACATCGCTCAATCTGTCGAAAATTCCCATTTTTATTCCTATTCAAGTAGTGGATTGTAATCCGGCATTTCAAGTCCCTCGTCCGGGTTTCCCTCCATTTTTGAAGGTCCTAGCAATCCTTCGGACATATTGAGAATATCGTCGGGAAGGCTCGGCATCTTCAAGGCGCTGGTCAGTTCCTCTAGGTTCACAAGTCCCAGTATTGAAGTCTGAAACCCTCCCGCGATGGAAGAATTCCCCGTATGAACGTCGCAGTACTGACTTGGCTGTGTACCAGAGAGGAATGTGAGCGTTACTCTGCCCTCGTCGCAGGTTTTGGTGGGAATGAGTCCTGAACGAGCGCACACGGTTACGTCGACCACGCCTGAAGCGGGACGCGTAAAGTTTTTGTAAGGCAAGCCCTGGTGAATATCCCGCATGAAATCGCCCCACACGGGTCCCGCAAGGGTTGCGCCCGTGAGGTTTAGTCCAAGGGAATTGCCCGGTTTGTCAAAGCCGAACCATATCGCGGTCGTATAGTACGGAGTGAAGCCTACGGTCCACGCGTCTGACCAGTTCTGCGTGGTTCCTGTCTTGCCGGCGGCCGGCATACGGAAAGTTTCGCCTTTCTCATCCTTAAAGACGAATTTGGAACCATAACCCGAACCCGAATAGAGCGTTCCCACCTCCACGGTTTTTTTGAGGAGTTGGGTCATCACATAGGCGTTTTGAGGGGTGATAACCTGAATATTTTTACCCTCTTCCTGCTGTTCTAATCGGACGTTCCGCTCGTTGTCAATGATAATCCTACCGTTGCGATCTTCGATGGCGCGTATGGCGATGGGTTGAACCTCTCGCCCCTGATTGGCGAACGTCGCGAAAGCCCGCGCCATCTGAATCGGCGCGACCGAGATGATACCCAGCCCCATAGGATAGACGCGGGGAAAAGTGCGCCGAATCACGTCCGGGTCCGTTATACCCATAAGAGCGGACGCGCGATTTATCGCCGCGTCAAAACCGATACCGTCAAGCACTTTGAGAGACGGCACGTTCATAGAATGCGCCAGAGCGCTGTAGAGTAGGACCGTTCCTTTCCATTCGCCTTGAAAATTAAGGGGGATATAGGGCGTTCCATCCTCGTTGTAAAAGACAATGGGAATATCGTAAATAAGCGTGGAGGGCGTGAATTTCCTCGTATCAATCGCCGCGGAATAGTAAAGAGGCTTGAAGGAACTGCCTGGCATGATCCGTCCTTGGACGGCGCGGATAAGCTGGTTGGTGGCGTCGTATTTTGAACCGCCCACAATGGCCGTAATATAGCCCGTTTCATTCTCAATGGCGACGAGCGCGCCCTCGACCACGTTTTGGTCGATGGTTTCTTTCAAATCCGCGAAACCCTTGTTGGTGAGGGTCTTGAGGTTTTCCATGCCGAACATGAGCGCGGCCATATCAATAACCGGATTTACGACCTTCGTATAGCGGGACATAGTACGCGCCTGATTGCGGGCGGCCGCGGTACCGCGTACCCCAGTCATATTGAAAGACAGGGACAAAAGATTAATGATGGGAATGTAGGTATTTTCCGCCCTCACCAAACGGTTGCCCCTTGACGCGCCGTATTCCCTGTTCGCCTTGGCAAGCCCCGCGGACATATATTTTTCCGCGGCCGCCTGATGCTCCAGATTCAAGGTTGTCCGCACCGTATAGCCGTCCCGATAATAATCCATTGACCCATACATCATATTATCGAGTTCGCGGCGCACGTATTCGCTAAACCATGGAGCCTTGTCGTCCCGATTGTAGTACGCGGAAATCGACGCTCGCGTGTAGTCGTAATTGTCCCAGTATTCGTTGAACGACGCGTCCGCCTCTTCCTTTGTCGCGTAACCGAGTTCCACCATTTTATCAAGCACGGAACGCTGGCGTTCCCGCGCCACGTTAGGATTGTCGAGCGGGTTATATTTCGCGGGACTAGACAGTTGAATGACCAGAAGCGCGGCTTCGGCAAGAGTGATGTTTTCTATCCCGTGATTGAAAAAATATTTGCTCGCGGCTTGAACGCCATAGACGCCGGGTCCCATATACATATAATTAAGGTAAATTTCGAGGATTTCATCCTTGGTGTAGCGGCGTTCCATTTGGATGGCGAACCAAAGCTCACGGACTTTGCGAGAGAACGTACGCTCCGCACGGTCCGTATAGAGCGTACCGGCGACCTGCTGTGTAATAGTGGAACCCCCGCCAAGACTCTGACCCGTGAATTGTCCGTAAAAGGCGCGGATAATACCGCGGATGCTGAAACCGTGGTGCTTGTAAAACTCCGGATCTTCACGGACAAGCGTCGCGTTTATGAGACGCTGGGGAATCGCGGCTAACGATACAAGTTCCCGTTTTTCGTCAGCGGAAAATTCTGTGATGAGAATCCCGTTTATATCAACGAGCTTTGTAGGCAAAGCCGGCGCAAATTCCTGAAAATTTTCCTGATTTTTCATGTTCACCGTTTCAGCAAGCGCCAATCCTACGCCGCCGGCGGCTGCTCCAACCACGATAACGGTGAGAACCGCGAAGAACGGGACAACAAATTTTGAACTCATGCCATGAGCCTATGCGAACAACGGTTTTTTGTCAAGAGGGTCTCGTCAGAAGGCGACGTGAAAAGTATGACGGTTCAGCGGAAACAGCGTTGTCTCAGCGGGTGGAGGGTCATAATTGCGTCGCCCCCCTAATTTATTCTACTTTTTCAAATACGTCTTTGCCAACTCCGCAAAGCGGGCAAGCCCAGTCGTCGGGCAATTCTTCAAAGGAGGTTTCGCCGTCGTAGACGTAGCCGCACATGGGGCAGCGCCATTGGGCTTTCTTTTCAGCGGGCGGCTTGCCTGTTTCTTTGAATTTCTTGAAAGCTTCGCCGGCGGCCGCCTTCATATTCTCTTGATAATCCGCGTAGAGCAAAGGTTTTGCGGCGGTTTCGCCGTTTTGCGCGTCGACTATCTCGCATATAAACAAGGTATGGGTTCCCAGTTCCTTGGATTCGATTACGTTGCAATTGACGAAGGCGATAGCGCAGTCGAGAACGGGTAATCCGTCCTTGAGTGAATAGGGGACGTTAGCCCATTTATCCGCGTCTCGCGCGGATTGGAATCCGAAGTTCGCTACGACGAACGGGTCCGCGTTCGCGGGTAGAATGGAGAGCGTGAATCGCCCCGCGCTTTTTATGAGCGCGTTAGTTAGGTTGTTTTTCATGCTCGACAAAACGAGCGCGGGCTGATCGCCTGCGGCTACTTGAGCGACCGCGTCCACGACGCTACCGCCGAATCGTCCTTCTTCTTTTTTGACCCCGACGACGTAGAGTCCGTAGGAAAGCTTCCATAAAGCCGTATTATCCATAATTATTCTCCTGATTTAGAAAATTCAGAGGCGCACGGAAAACCGACCGTTGGACGCCTCGACGAGTTATTATAAAGAAAGATATTGAAAAAAGCAAGGAGATTTACTAGTATGAACGAATGTTTTATCGTCCGATTCAGATTGGGTCGCTTTTCTTGGGTGGCAATCTGTTCCTTGCGCCGGTGGCTGGCTATACGGATAGGGCGTTTCGCTCGATATGCGTAGAGCAAGGCGCGGATTTCACGTTCACGGAACTCGTATCTTCCGAGGCTCTGGCGCGGAATCCGCTTCTCTACAGCGTGGATTCGCGGAATTCAAAGACGAATATTATCCGTCGAGCGGACAATGAGGCGCGTTATTGCGTTCAGCTTTTCGGCGCGGATCCCGAGACGATGTTTAAGGCGGCCGCGTTCCTTGAGCCGCGGCGGCCGTCCGCGGTCGACGTCAACGCGGGCTGTCCTGTTCTCAAAGTAACGAAGACGGGCGCGGGCGCGGCTTTAATGAAGACGCCGGCGTTACTGGGACGCATTGTGGAGTCTGTGGTTCGCGCTTCCGAGGCGTTTCTGGGAGGCGTTCCGGTTACGGCGAAGATACGTTCCGGATGGGATTCGGATTCTCTCAACTACGCGGCCGCGGCGCGCGCGGCGATTGAGGCGGGCGCGTCCATGGTCAGCCTGCACCCCCGCACCAGAGCGCAAGTCTACGCGGGCAAAAGCGACTGGAGCCACGTCGCGGATTTGGTTTCGCGTATTGACGCGCCGGTCGCCGGGTCGGGCGACCTCTATTCAGCTTGCGACGCGGAACGTATGTTTCGAGAGACCGGTTGCGCCGCGTTGATGTTCGCCCGCGGCGCTCTGGGAAATCCCTTTGTTTTCGCCGAGACCCGCGCGTTTCTGAGCGGCGCTCCATGGAGTCCGCCGTCGGTTACCGAAAGACTAGAGACTTGTTTTCGGCAACTAACGCTTTTGGCGCAAGACGTTGGGGAAAGAACCGCGTGCCGCGAGATGCGTAAACAATTTTGCGCGTATACCAAAGGCGTCGAGCGCGGCGCGGAAATGCGGAACCGCCTCGTACGCGCCGAAACCATTGACGATTACAGACAAATCATCTACTGTTCATTGATAGACGTCGCGCCCACGAAAACATAGGAAATAGAATCAAATATCTGAAGGAAAAGCGCGTATAAAACGACGGGTACGCCATAACGTCTCTGCGGCGCGTTCAAAAAATCTATTGGCTACATATTTTAAACCAATGGCTATTTGTCAATAAATAAAATATTCGGCATACTATTTATACTTTGAATAGTGATGAAATACGTGGAATATTTGCCCAAAACCTTAAACATATACGTTTAAGCCAGAACCTATCCTTGCTGTCGTTGTCGGATAAAACAGGTTTGACTCACAATTTCATCAACGATATGGAAACAGGTAGAAAATGGTTTTCAGCGGATACTCTAGCTAAACTTTCCGATGCTTTGAACGTCGAGGTATACCAGTTCTTTGTAAGTGACGAAAAAACAAAAATAGTTCCAACTATTCCCAATTTATACCTAGACAACATATCGCAATACCTACAAAAAGCGCAAGAGACCGTGCTCGAAATAAGACAGAAATATCCTCAAGAAGAGGGTAGCGGCGCTTCTTAAGAAGCGTCCGCCGCCAAGTTATGAATGAAATTCCCGCTTGACAGAAATCTTACTTTGATATAATATTTGAAAGTCTTTTGAAAAGTACGAGGGGACGACAAGGCGCGTGAAGTTCGTAGGGACTGTTGTTAGCTTGCTTGAAACTATCTTGCTATTCAGAACGCCGTCACAATTTCTTGTAATATGAATAAGATTTTTTCTTTTTGCGTTTTTTTATTAACGCCAATGTTTTTTCTCCAAGCTTCTCCCGTTGTTTCTTCAGAATGGGGTTTTTTTCTGGACTTGCCAGAAGAATACGAGCTTATAGACGGCGACGGACGAAACACATTCTCTTTTCAATCAAACGCAGGGGCTTTTTTCGACGTAAAAGTCGACGACTCAGGCGTTTTGTTAGAGACGTTGGCAGAGACCGTGCGGAAACAGCTCAAAAACGAAGGCGAAGTGGAGTTTTTTGACTATAGAGGCGGGAAAGCCTTTATCATAGAACTCAATTTTGTCAGTGGCGGCGGATGGATAACCGGGTATGGACTTGGGTTTGAACTGGAGAATAAAGGGGACGTTGTTCCCTTGTTGTTAGCGTTGGCGTACAACAGAGCGGAGACGGGCGATATGACGTTCCTACACGCATCGGCTCTGGATTCCATAGCGCCGTTTTACGGGGCGCGGCTTTATCCGGGCGCCATGACCGACTATAGTTTTCCCCGTGGAGAACCCAAGTTACTGCTCCTTGCCGGCGGGGAGGGCGCGGCGTTTTTCCGCGAGAACGACGCCGCGGCCGCGCAATATGTGGTTGACCGCGAAGACCTGGTACTGTCGCGGTACGCCTCGTCGCCTCTGTGGAAGGAGGCTTGGCAACGTTTCTATCGAATGGTTTACCGCGACTCCTTTGACCGCATAAAAGATGCGGCGTTCATACTGGAACGGATGTGGAATGTGCCGACTCTAAACAACAGGGATCTGGCGGACAAGGCGTTAAGGTGGGTACAGACCTTCACTTACGAGCGGGATATTGAAAGAAGCGATTTTGTCAACTTGGTGACAGCCGCGATTGAGGGGCGAGGCGACTGCGACTGCCGCGCTCTTTTGTGGGCGGTTATTTTAAGACAAGCGGATGTTCCAGCGACGATTATGGTTTCGCGGGACTACAGCCATGCGATGGGACTCGCCGACGTCGCGGACGCCGAAAGCGGCGACAACGCTCGTTTTGCTTTTAACGGCAAAAAATGGCTCGTCGCGGAAACAACCGCAAAGATCGACATTGGTCTCATTGGGGAATCAGTGAAAGATCCGCGCCGTTGGTTCGGCGTGGATCTTGAGTGATTCAAACTTGGGTAATTAATCGTCACAGCGTTATAAGATCCGTGAAAAACCATCCGCTTGTCTCCTGTCCGAATGAGTCGAGGAGGCGTCCCGTCTTAATCACGTTTTCGCGTAGAGCGATGTTAGAGTTTTCGGTTGATAATTCGCAATATGAAAGTACGGCAGATGGGGCGATTTCATGAAGCGCGTCCGCGGCTACGTTGATTGCGATACGATTTTGCTCCTCCGCAGTGAAGGCGCGGCACGAAGGGCAGGAACACCATTCCTGTTCATGCCCACGGGTCGGCCACAAATGGAAAGCCTTGGTATGCGGATGGGCTAAAAAAACTTTTCGAGCCTCACTGGAGATAACCCGTATGGTCTCAGGAGAAGTCGGACAAAAATTAATTCTCTTGTCTCGTTTTCCTTCGTTCATACGAAACATCTCCTTGTGAAAGGTAAAATACTTGCGTGGAACGAGGCGGGGCAGTTCCCAGCCGCCCGCTTCTACGTCAATTTCGTATATTCCCGTTTTCTGGGTCAATCTTTCAAAAAAGACGCTGAAAGCTCTGCTTGCAAGAGGGAAAACGAGCGCGTCTATTCTATTCCGCGCTGCCCAGCGTATCCACGATTCCACTTTTTTCTGATTGTTATCAAAGAGTAGGTACCGTTTCTGTCCGCTATAACGGTTCTCCGCTGTTCGCATGGGAAGAATGTGAGAAGAGACGCTGTTCCGACGGGGCGACTCTTCATTGTCCGGGGTTTTCCACTTGAAACCTAACGCGGAAAGAAAGTCAAACATACCATTGAAAAGTCCGCGTCCGCCTTCTCCGATGATTTCAAGACGAAATTTGTCCATCCGCCATGTGAAACCATTTCCTTTGCCGACTTTAGCGCGTAAAACGATATGCGGAGATTGTCCTATATAATTTATCGCGGAAGAGTCCTTGCTGTCAATAATGGGAAGAGACTTCTGTTCAACTCGAAAATTGGCGCGCAATATCTCAATATAAGCGGCCAATTCAAGAGCCGCATACTTCACGCTGTCCGAATTACCATTTGTTAAAATAGCCCAAGGCTTTAAAATATCAAAATCCGCCACTGCAACCTCTACAGTCCAGTTCAAGTTATAGCTAAACTTTAAAACTTTTCAGCCGCTCGCACGCTTCTTCTACGTCCGCGCGGCGGCCGAAAGCCGAGAATCTGATAAAAGACTGTCCCGAAGGACCAAAACCCGCGCCCGGAGTGGTAACGATACGGTATCTTTCGAGAATTTCCGCAAAAACGTCCCAACTGTCTCTGCCCGGGAACCGCGCCCAGATGTAGGGAGAGTTGTCTCCGCCTATACTCGAAATACCAAGGTTTTGCAAGGCGCCTTTGATAAGGCGGGCGTTTTCCAAATAGAAGTCGGTGAGGCGCCGCATTTCCTTCAAGCCTTCTGAATCCAGAGCGGCGAGCGCGCCCGTCTGAGCGATGTTGGACGCGCCGTTGAAGACGGTGCCGGCAAGCCGCGCCCAGTCCGCGTTGACGCTCTCGTCGTCCGCGTATTTTAGAGCCTTTGGTACAACGCTCCAGCCCAGACGCACGCCAGTGAAGCCCGCGGACTTTGAGAAGGATTGGACCTCAATGGCGCATTGTTCCGCGCCGTCTATCTCGAAGATACTCTTGGGAAGGGAGGGGTCGCGGATGAATTCGCTGTAGGCCGCGTCAAAGACAACGATACATCCTTTTTTCAAGGCGAACTTAACCAATTCCGCAAGTTGTTCTCGCGTAGAAACCACTCCCGTGGGGTTGTTCGGGGAACAAAAGTAGACGAGGCTATTCTCTGGAACGAGAGAAAAGTCCGGGAAATAACCGTTTTCCGCGGTGCAAGGCAAATAGGCGACGCCGTGATACCCATTGTTTTCCCATACGCCAGCCGCGCCGCTTAAAACCGAGCCGTCTACGTAAACCGGATAGGACGGGTCCTGTACCGCGACTCTTGTTCCCGCGCCGAAGAGCGTTTGAAGCCGCCCAATGTCGCATTTCGCGCCATCCGAGATGAATATTTCGTCCGCGTCAAATTTTCTTCCATAAAAAACTTCGGAAATCTTTTCGCGCAGTTCGAGAAGCCCTTCGTCTTGATAGCCCAAATAACCTTCGATAGTTCCGAGTCGCCGCGATCCTTCGACGAGTCCGCCGCAGATATGGGGTAATATAGGTTCTGTGGTATTACCCACGCCAAGACTAATGATGCGGACGTCAGACGGATGCGCGGAAGCGAATTCGCGGCGCCTCCTTGCGATTTCAGGGAAAAGGTACCCCGCTTTAAGGTTTGCTATGTTTGGATTTCTGATTATCATTCTATTCTCTCAATTGAATGGATAAATCGTCTCATTCGCGTCGCAATGAAATTGCGTATCGTTGACTTCTTTAATATGGCAGTATGTTTGTGGGCCCACCAGGACTTGAACCTGGGACCGACGGATTATGAGTCCGCAGCTCTAACCAACTGAGCTATAGGCCCTCCCTTGATTTTCAACTTATACCATATTTAAGCAAAAGAGTCAAGTCCTTCAGACGTTTTTTCCTTTTTCCTCTTTTTTCTTAATCACTCTTGTTGTTTCGTCAGGAAACGATTATACTTTGAAATCATGTATTTAACTGGTTTTCACGCTATAGAAGAACGTTTAAAAGCGGGCGGCGGCACGGAATTTTTAGTGGCCAAAGCCGGTCCGCGCGCACGGGAGATTTTGAGTCTCGCCGTAGAGCGTAAGGTCAAGACGACGAGAGTAGGAACGTTCGACCTTGATAGACTCGCGCCGAACAACCGCGGCGTCGCGCTGAAAGTGGAGGATGCGGGCGACGTTTCGCCTCTGACGCTCGAGACGGCGCTTGCGGCGCTAGGAGACAGGGAGAACGCGCTTGTCGCAATAATGGACGAGATTACAGACCCGCACAACTACGGCGCAATCATCCGCTCGTGCGACCAGTTCGGCGTTGATTTTGTGATAACGCGGGACAGACGCATCGCCAAGCGCGGCGAAACGGTCGCCCTAACGTCCGCGGGGGCGTCCGCATGGGTAACAGTAGTAGAAGCGCCGCTTCAACGGGCGATGGAGCGCCTGAAAGACGCGGGATTCTGGATTTTCGGCGCGGATATGGCGGGTGATTCTGTGTTTGAGAAAAAACTCTCTGGACGAATCGCTCTTGTGTTCGGCGGCGAAGGCTCCGGGCTTTCACGCCTGGTCCGCAAAAATTGCGATAGATTCGTCGCCGTTCCGTCTTTTGGAAAAATCGCCTCCCTCAACGTGTCGGTCGCGGCCGGCGTTTTATTCTACGAAGTGAGAAGACAACGGCGTGAGCAGGGTTGACGGGTGTCAGACACTTTTCGTCGGCGAGGACGTCTATCCGTCATGATTAAGCGCCCATTGCATTTCTTCTCGTTTCTTGCTAGATTTATCCTGTGAACAAAATATTGATGAAAAAACAGCTTTCGGCTGACGTGTATGAAATGGTTTTATCCGCGCCGCTCATAGCGCGCTCGCGCAAGGCGGGGCAGTTTCTAATCGTGCAGTCGGGGGCGCTTGGCGAGCGTATCCCGCTCACCATAGCCGACGCGGACGAATCCGCTGGTACCGTTACCATTGTGTTTCAAGCGGTCGGCGAGACGACGATGCGGCTGTCGCTCAAAAACGCGGGAGACGAATTAGACAACGTTCTGGGACCCTTAGGCAATCCTACCCATATTGAAAAATTCGGTACTGTTATATGCGTCGGCGGGGGCATAGGGAGTGCGCCGCTTTTCCCCATTATCCAAGCGATGAAAAAAGCGGGCAACCGCGTGTTCGCGGTTGTTGGGGCGCGGACGAGAGAACTGGTTGTCTTTGAGGAGCGTATAAGGCGGACGGCGGACGAGACCATCGTCGTTACGGACGACGGTTCCTACGGCAGCAAGGCGCTCGTTACGGAACCGCTCAAGGAATTGTGTTCCCAAATACCGAAGCCAGATATGAGCGTCGCTATAGGTCCGCCTATTATGATGAAATTTTGCGTTGCAACGGCGAGGGAATTCGGCGTACCGATAATGGTTTCTCTCAATACCATTATGATAGACGGCACCGGTATGTGCGGCAGTTGCCGCGTCAGCGTGGGCGGCGAAACGAAATTCGTGTGCGTAGACGGTCCCGAATTCGACGGTCATAAGGTAGACTTTGACAATATGATTCAACGGATGTGGACGTTCAAAGACAGGGAAGACGAAGCTCGTCATAAATGCCGTCTTGAACTGGGCGTCTGACGTCACGAGTGTCTGACACCATGACGGACAGGGACAGTGTGTCTGACAAAAAAAGCGGAGGGTATCCTCCGCTTTTTTGTTACTTTGTAAATGTTCTTATCGCCAGAGCGCTTCGCTGGGTGCTTTTGGAACCTCTGGTACCGATTTCGCCGGATTCGAATCTAATATCATGTCCGTTGAGCAGATTTGTATCATTAGACGACCAGAAATTGCCGGATGTGATAACTTTAGAGTTGTATATGTCCGTGAGGTCCGCGTCTACAGGCGCGCGCCAGGTGAAACCTCCGCCATTATACGTGTCGGCTTGGAGCTTTGCGCCTGCCCAGTTGAAGGAGCCAGACAGTACCGCGACTTCCGAATATTGGTTGCCGTTTACGGCGTAGACGACGCCGCCGCCAGGACCGGGGGAACCGATAGTTAAAGCTTGTTCAGACGCCTGGGCTTGGGACGCAGGCTCCGGTTCGGGAGTCGCTTCCGGATAGGTGAATGAGCGAATCGCTAACGCGCTTTTCTCGGTTTGCTTGCTTCCTCTGCTTCCCTGATCTCCGCTTTCAAAACGCTGGTCCCAGCCGTTCAACGGCGAAGATTCAGTCGCGGACCAGAAGTTGCCACTTTTAATCACGCCTGACTGATACACTTCGTTAAGTTCATCTTTTGAAGGGGCTGTCCAGTCGTCCTTACTCGCGGCTATTAAGTTGTCAGCCGCATCCTTCGCGGCTTGCCACTTGTAGGTTCCGGCTAACTGCCTGACTTCTTTGTAGTTGTCGCCGCTCTTGTAGTAAATAACGCCGCCGCCAGGTCCGATACTCCCGATTTGCAGGGAGCCGTCTTCGGGTGTAGGAATCAACGCCGCATTTTTCTTATAGGAACGAATCGCCAAAGCGCTTTTCTCGGTCTGTTTGCTTCCTTTTTCGCCTTGATAGCCGTTTTCGAGATTTTGGTCCCACGCATTCATTGCAGACGACTCGGTTGCGGACCAATAGTTGCCGTTCTTAATCACGCCGGACACATAGATGGCGTTCAGTTCGTCTTTAGAAGGCGCGTACCAGTCGTTGTAACCGCCGACTTGCAGGTCTTCAGCCGCCGTCTGAGCGTCCTGCCACTTGTACAAACCAGTTAGGGGTCGTACTTCCTTGTAATCGTCGCCGTCAACGAAGAATATAAGCCCGCCGCCCGGTCCCATAGCGCCGATGTCCGGATGTTTAGGCGCGATTTCAGCCGCGGCTTCGTCTTCCGCAGGCGGTTCCGCGATTCCGGGCGCTCCGTATACAAAACTGCGAATAGCCAAGGCGCTCCTCTGCGTGGACTTACTGCCTTTATCGCCCTGCTCGCCGGATTCAAAGCGCATATCCCAGCCGTTCATCGGCGTGGATTCGGTTGCGGACCAGAAGTTGCCGTTCTCAATCACGCCGGACTCGTAAATCACGTTCAGTTCGTCTATCGTGGGCGCTATCCAATCGTTGCAGTCGTTGACGACCAGGTCTTCCGCGGCTTTTATCGCGCCGTCAAACGTATAGCCGTCTGGTAATTGCCTGACTTCCTTGTAAATACTTCCGTCTATGAAGTAAATAACGCCGCCGCCAGGTCCAATGGAGCCGATTCTCAACACGCCGTCGTCTTCAGCCGGAACCTCTTCAGCCGGCGTTTCAACGGCAACCGTTTCGGGCGCTTCAGGAACGGATTCTTCGGGTTCGGTTTTGGTTTCTTGAGAAACAGTCGCAAACTGGACGTCGCCGTTATTCTGCGAACCGTCTTCGGTTGTATAAAGCGGGGTTTCATCTCCGCGGATTTTCGCTCGCACGAAACGGCCGGTTACGGAGAGTTCTGTATCCCAGTCCCAATTCTTAACGCCGTCTCCGTCAGTATCAATAGGATGATCGGACGTGTTTGGCAGAGTTGAGGAAGAAATCTCATTTTTCCGCGCTAACGACCATGATACCCAGCTGATTTTGTTTTCATCAAGGAAATTCAGCCATCGTTCGGAGAAGTCAATGAAAGGACCGCCGTCTCCTGAAGCGAGGCTTGTTCCCCATTCGGAGCAGAACACCGCGAGTCCGCCGTTCAGAGCCGTTGTTATTTTGCTCCTTAACCAATTGGATTCCTCGTCCTCGTAGCCCGCATCGTGCGTACCGGCGTAGAAGTGTACCGCATACACGACTTGCCCATTGGCGTCCTGAACAGGCGCGGAGACGGGGTCGTCGACAAACTGACTCCAGTTGTTCGTACCGACTATGACGATGTTGTCTCGCAGTCCGTCTCTGTCGTATTGGCGGACGACATCGACCACGCCTTGAGAATAGGGAAGAATCACGTCGCCCCAGGGGTCGTCCGAATCAATATTGTTCGGTTCGTTGGCGATTTCCCAAATGATGTTGGGGAGATTGCCGTATTTGTCCGAAAGATAGGCGAAGAACAGCTGGGGACCGGTGAATTCGGGATGGTACCTGCGGATGTTGGCGTATTGGGGCAAGTCGAGACCCGCGGAGAGGTATTTCGGGTCGGTTGGGTCGCCCGGATTCAAGACGTGCCAGTCCACGACGACGTAAAGCCCGCGTCGGACGGCGAGATTTATGCCTTTTTCAACCTTTTCCAGTAGTTCCGCGGGATGGTCGGCGTACCCATCCTCGCCCACATACATAGCGAGTCGTATGACGTCGATATTCCAATCAAAGGCGAGAGCGTCGAACACGTCGTCTGTGAGAATCCAGTCGCCGTCTCCCCACTGAAGCCCAAAACTGCTCACGCCTCGCAACTGAATGGGGTCGCCTCTCTCGTCGCAGAGCTGACGCTTACCGTCAATATCCGCTACTTTTATTCTGCCGTATTTCACGGCCGCGGTTACAAAGTTTTCAGGCGTATCAATCGGCGTTTCGTATTGCGCCAACGCCGAAACCATCATGCTCACGCTCAAGAGCAATCCTGCCACTATAGCGCTTTTTTTCATGTTTCCTCCTAAAAAAATAATTGGTGAACAGAGTTTCTAGGGCGAAGAAAGGATTTTGTTTCTGAAGGCTCAAGTATGGACAGCGATAACAAAACTCCGCCTTCAATCCTTGTTCTCTACTCATAGAATCATATTTTGATATGATAACATTTTTTTCTTATAATAGCAAGGCGTTTTTCTCTTTAATAAAGCGCAAAAACAGGCGCTTTTAGCGTCTGACGCCAAAAGTGTCTGACACCGAAGCAATTCTCCCAAGCAATTTTCATAACAAGCCCTTATTATAAGTATGAGAAAACCGCGAATACTTATCGAGGACGCAACCTATCACGTTACGTCGAAAATAGACCACGACGACATGAGCCTGCTCGAGCCCCTATTCAAGCTATTATTCCTCTCATTCGTCGCGAAAGCCAAGCGGAAGTTCCATTTCCAGTTATGGGATTTCTGTATCATGGGAAACCATATCCATTTCTTGATAAAGCCGGGAAAAGACGGCAATCTATCGGAGATAATGCAATGGATAAAGTGTAATTTCGCGAAGGCGTGGAACAAGGCGCACGGGCGGAAAGGGCATGTGTGGGGGGAACGTTTCTACTCGCGGATAATCGGTGGGATAGAGGACTTTCTGCGGACGCGGAAGTACATTGCGGAGAATCCCGTGAAGGCTGGGCTTGTGGAGCGGGCAGCGGAGTGGGCGTTTGGAAGTCTGTACCACCGACTGCATCGGCAATCAGATTTAGTAGACGAGCCCGTTCTCGGCGACGACGTATGAGCGGCGACTCTTTTAGGAGGGACGGATGGGTGGACAAAGCGCAACCGCAGACGATATGCGAGCATACTCTTACGCCTCCTTCCCCGTTGTTTCACTCCACTATTCGCACAATATCTCCGTCAGTTAAGAAATTTTGTCCCTCGAATACGACGCGATCCCCTTCTTCAAGACCGCGTATCACTTCAATTTGTTCTTCACTCTCTAAACCTATACCGATCTCTACCTGATGCGCCGTATTCTTTTCGTCAATAATAAAAACGATGAAGGAACCATAAGTGTTTATGACGCTGTTTCGGGGAACAGTAAGAACGTCGCTCCGCGTTTCAGTTACAAGACTCGCTTGGGCGAACATACCTGGTTTTATACGCGCGTCCTTTTGGGCGAACTTCAAACGAATCCGTACAGTTCTACTTGATGGATCAAGTACAGGACTCGTTTCGCTCACAGTTGCGGCAAAGAATTCGCCGCGTATAGCCTCAAAGGAAATGGACGCGGCGAGCCCTTCATGAATCGACGCCGAAAAACGTTCCGGTACAAAAGATTCAACTACAACATTGGATATGTCGCCCACTACGTAAACCACGGTGTTCGCAGTAACCGTGTCGCCCGTGTTCGCCTGTACTGACAGAACCGTTCCGTCAATGGTTGACAGGACCGGGCTCTGGGCGTAGACTTCGCCTGGACGCGACGGGTCAACCAGCGCCAGAACTTGCCCTCGCAAGACCCTTTCTCCGGGCTTGAGCCGCGTGGCCGCTAACTTCCCGGCGACGGACGGGTAGATAGAAACTTCCTTGTCCGCCAAAACGTCTCCGTTTATGACGATGCTACTCTCGATAGTCCCAGGCGTAACGGACGCGACCCGCACAGGAACCGTGTTCCGAATAACGGAAGCCCCGCCCGAATTTCCGCCACGGTTCTGTCCTGAAGTCCCCGCAGGCCGCTGACTCCCGTCCGCGGCGCCCAACCCAGACGGTCTCTTTTGAATCAGCGAAAACACAATCATCACAGCGAAAGCCGCGCTCAAAGCCGTTAAAATGATGGTAACTAACCTGTTCTTTTTCCTCATATTCTTCCTTAGTATAAATAAAACAAGATATTATAAGCATCTGTTACGCAGATTGCGCCTTTTTCACTTTAAATCGGTAATATTGATCAAAATAACAAGACGATATTTGCTATATTTTTCATTTCACGGTATAATTGAAAATATGAACATACAAAACAGCTTTATATTTGACGAATCAGGGAGGACTCTGATTCTGCGCGGTTGTAACGTTGGGAGCAAGACTCCGTCCGCGCCTTATCCGGCCCCGCTCACAAAGCCTGAAACCGCCTCCTTTGTAGGCCGACCCTTCCCGCTTGAAGACGCCGAGGCGCATTTTGCCAGACTCCGTTCGTGGGGTTTCACCTTTATCCGCTTTTTTATCACATGGGAAGCCATAGAACACGCGGGACCTGGCGTCTATGACGAGGAATATCTGGCGTATCTGCGAAAGATTCTCCTCATAGCGGAAAAGAACGGCATAAGCGTTTATATGGATCCGCATCAAGACGTGTGGAGTAGGTGGACTGGCGGCGACGGCGCTCCTGCGTGGACGTTGGAAAAGATCGGCGTAGACGTAACGAAACTCGATTCAACAGGCGCGGCGATTACTGAACAATGGCTTGCCGAAAAGAAAGAACCTCTACCTCCTATGCTTTGGCCAACGAATTATAATCGTTACGCGGCCGCGTCCATGTTCACTCTGTTCTTCGGAGGTTCCGCCTTTGCGCCGGACTTCCGTATAGACGGCGAGTCCGCGCAAGATTTTCTCCAAGAGCGTTACATCGCAGCGTTTAAACATTGCTACCGTAGGCTAAAGAATTGCGCCGCTATAGCGGGCTTCGGCTCCATGAATGAACCGCACCCAGGTTTTATCGGGTACCAAGACTTGAGCAGGCTTGAGAATTGTATGGTGAAACTCGGACCCATGCCGTCTCCCTTTACGGCGATGACCGCGGCTTCCGGCTATCGCGTCGAGGTTCCCATCTATAAGACCGACTTCTTGGGCGAGCGAGTCGTCGGCGTACAGGTTTATGATTCTGCTTTATTCAAAGAAGGCTTTTCCTGTCCATGGAAACAAGCGGGCTTTTGGTCTGACGAAGGAGGAACGCCAAGACTGTCTGGAAAAAACTTCGCCGCGATAAACGGAAAGCCCGTCTCCTTTGCCAATGATTTTTTGAAACCCTTCATAAGCAAATTTGCAGAGCGTATCAGGGAACAAAGTAATAAGGCGTTTCTATTTATTGAAGGTATTCCTATGGGCGAACAGCCTTCGTGGACAAAGGAAGACGCGCCTGTAAACGCGGTCAACGCGTTCCACTGGTACGACGGGGCGACTCTCTTTAGCAAGTCTTTCTATCCATGGTTCACGGTAAACATCGAAACGCGCAAGCCTATATTCGGGAAGAAAAGAGCGTCCACTTATTTTACCGAGCGTCTTCGTCAATCTGTTGATTGGACTCGCAGGAAAATGGGCGATATACCCTGTCTTTTGGGCGAATTCGGATTGCCTTTCGACATGAACAGGCGGAAAGCTTTCAAAACGGGCGATTACCGCGTTCACGAAACCGCGCTCTCCATGTATTATGACGCGATTGACGCTAATTTGCTCAATTCTACGATATGGAACTACACGGCGGACAACGTAAACGCCGAAGGCGACCGATGGAATGGCGAGGATTTGTCTATCTTTTCGGAAAACAAGCCTCGCGCTATGCACGGGTGGCTTCGTCCATACCCTATGGCGACTTCTGGTACGCCCTTGCATTTATCGTGGAATAGGAAAACAGGCTTTTTTTCGTATACTTTCAAGACTGATTCGTCTATAGAACAACCTACCGAAATTTTTGTACCTGCGGATTACTTGAGAGATATGCCGTTAGTGATGACGAATGCGCCGCTTGAGTCGAAGATAGACGCTGACGCCCAACGGGTTTACCTCTATAACAACGGTTTCGCAGGCGAAGTAGAAGTTCATTTGCAGTTGACGCCGTTAGCGAGACTTTTAAATTAACCAGACCGCAATATTTACACGTCGAATCTTCCGTTAAGCGACCTCGTTAATTCCGTGCAGTTTGAGTCGCAGTCGAATAATATCGCCTATAATTTTAAACTTTTCTACGATTTCAATAACAAATTTTCAAAAAATTTCATTATCAAGCTCCGTTAAGATACCGATAAAGCAGAGCAATCTATAATGGACGACGGCGCGGAAAGTACAGCGTCAACCATACTTTCCGCCTGTTTCCCGCCGTACTTTCCCTAGTCCAAACTATATCTTATTCGCTAAAATTTATGAAAATTTTAACGCAATCTACTTGACAATTTTTGGCGATTATCATATAATTCCCAGTATAATACTAGGAATTTGGCGGCGCCAAATCAAGAGCTTTAAATTAAAGGAGGTCTTTATGAAAAAGACGCTATGTTTGTTTATGGTACTGTCGGTTCTGTCCGCGACTCTGTGGGCGGAAGGGAAGAAAGACGCGGTTCCGTCTCAAGGCGGGACCGCGGTGAACGTCGAGGGGCCGGCTCCATCGGGGAAAAAGGTTGTCGTAGCGGACGCTAACTCAACCCATCATCTGAACCTCTACGTTGCATACGAGAAGGGGCTGTTCAAGAAACGAGGGCTTGAAGTGGAGATTCAGCAGACCAGCTCCGGCGTGGCCGCCGTGGCGGGCGGCGAAGCGGACGTCGTTTTCAACTGCCCCACCGGGGTCATTACTCCAATCGCTAAAGGGCAGAACATCGTTATCATCGGTCAAGTGAAGATACCTTGTACTTCAGTATTGGTAGTCCCAGTCG
This sequence comes from Treponema sp., assembly GCA_031260245.1. Lineage (GTDB taxonomy): Bacteria > Spirochaetota > Spirochaetia > Treponematales > Breznakiellaceae > JAIRKH01. The sequence continues at coordinate 27,621 of JAIRKH010000065.1, forward strand.
CCTCTCCCTATAAAACGCCTTCCGACCTCAAGGGTCAACAGATAGCCGGACTCTCCACTACTTGCTGCGCGGTTATCGTCATTCGAGATACCTTGCGGAGTCAGTACAATACAGAGTTTGAGTTAGTAACTCTGGCGCCCGGCGCGGCGATAGCGGCGTTGGACGCAGGGCAGATAAAAGGCGCTATTCTTGAAGAGCCTTTCGTCGCTCTGGCTCTACTCAAAAAAGACGCCAATGGGAATCCTGTATACAAAACCATTTTCAACGGCGAATCAGACGCGGACCAGGACGGCAATATCGACCCCAACCTCGCGGGCGTGGATCCGCCTTGCCGCACGATTAATGCGAATAAAAGCTTTATCGCAACACGGCTCGACGACGCAAAGCTTTTCATCGACGCTATCGCCGAGGCGGACAAGATTATCCTCGCCAACCCTACGGCCGCGGATATTGTGGATATAGCCCAGAAGTACGTGAGCGTCGACCGTCAGGCTATCATCAATAGCAATCCTAAGCTAGGTTTCACTACACAGCTTTCAACTGAAAGACTCAAAGGTTACGCGGACGCCTTGGTTCGTCAGGGGACTATCGACAGAAACCCCGGAGACGCCCTATTCGCGCCTGAATTCAAAGGTATAACATGGTAGTCGGTCCGTCCAGAAAATTACCAATTTTCTGGACGGTTAATTTTAGAGGAGATTATGATGCAAATTAAAGAGATATTAAAAATACTTATACTGGGGGGGGGGGCGCTAATGGTTTCCTTGACCGCGCTTTCCTGTGATTCTGGCGACGACGAATCGAATACGCCGAAATACGGAACCGTCTATATTTCAAATACCGGTTCCGCTACCGTTTCGGTGATTGATTTGAACGCGCGGAAAGTTACCAAGACGATCGACCTTTCATCAGAGGTAGAAGGCGCTCCAGCTCAAAGCCATTTCATCTCCGTTACCAAAGATGGTAGATACCTCTGGGTAGGCGAGCGGCAGGGCTCCGCTGACGGAAAGGTACTAGTGGTGGATACCGCCTCAGACGAGGTGGTTAAAACCTTCAATGTCGGCGCCGCCATCGGACAACACCTTTCCCGCAACGGCAAATGGCTGTTCTCGGTTTCCAATAACAAGGGTATTGTAGAAGAATACAATAATGAAAACTTCAACGGCGTTATCAACGTGTTTGACGTGGAAAACCAGACATGGCTTGGAAAGATAAACCACGGTTCAGCCCCTCACGTCCTTGATACATCGCCGGATTCCAACACGCTTTGGACTACAACCGCTGGCGGCGGACAACTTGTGTCTTATGATATTTCGGGACTTCCCGACGCAATCCCCAACACCCCAACCAAAACAATCAACGTTTTTCAACAACTAAAGGACCGTGAAGATATTGGAAATTCCGTTACCGGAGTTACCCTCCACGCCCTGGCGGTACATCCTAACGGCAGGCACGTCATTGTGGGGAGTTTTGACTCTGGACTGACCACAGGCGGTGGAGACGTGGTGGTAGATATTCAAGAAGAGGAAATAGTCGCCAGGGTTGCCGGAAGACCCCATAACTACGATATTTCCCCTGACAAGAGATACCTGCTTTCAGGAGAATCGAGTCAACCGGACTGCGAAGAAGAGGCGTATCTCAACGAACATCAGCATACCGGTTTGACAGGACCCATCGTACGGCTAGTTGACATAGACGCTTTGACCAGCGCGACCGCAATAAACGACCGGTCAGAAGAAGTTGATTGGAGCGCCGTCAGGGTCAGTAAGACCATCGACGCAGGCGCCCTGGGAACGGGCGGCGTCAACCACCAAGCGTACGACCCTACAGGAGACTACATCATAGTAGCCGCTTCAGGCGCAACCAGCGGCGCCAACGGCAGGGTACTCATTATCAAGTCTGCGGATCTTTCCCTTGTAGTAAATCTTGAGGTGGGTAAAGTCCCGCATGGCGTAGTTTCTCCCGGATATGGACGCTAATTGTGGAATCCTACGAAACCAGAGGTTTCCGCCGTTTTCTCAATGAACTCGGCGGATTCTTAAAAAATTCGCTGACTAATTTTTTCTCATTAGGCTTTCTCGTCGTCTTTGGAATCTTACTGTTAGCGTGGGAATTCCTTCCCAAATGGAAGATTATTCCTGAAAGCCTCTTGCCGCCCTTAAGCGTCGTAGTGGAGCGGTTTTGGTTCATGCTCTGGCATAAAAAGCTCCTCCTCCACATCGCTTACAGCATGGGGCGTTTCTTCGCCGCCTTCGCCATAGCGGTCGTTACGGCTGTGCCTATCGGACTCCTTATGGGGTGGAACCTCAAGTTTCGCGCATGGTTCTTACCGCTTTGGCAGCTTCTCTCACCCATACCGCCGCCCGCTTGGGTCCCAATGACGATAATCCTGTTCGGCATTGGCTCGAGAATGCACATATTCCTCATGTTCATCGGTATCTTCTATCCGGTTCTATTCAACACCTACCAGGGCATCAAGGACACGGATCCACGCTACCTCGCCTCAGCGCGGGTCTTCGGCGCCAGTGAATTTACCTTGCTCCGTAAAGTCTACTTCTGGCACGCCTTTGGTTCCATTATTATGAGTCTCAAGACGGGCGTGGCAATGGGCCTTGTGATGCTCCTCATCGGCGAATCCTACGGTGGACGTATGGGCATAGGCTATCTTCTGGGACAAGCCAAAGATTATTTCATTATCCCTGAAATGATGGTCTGTATGGCGATACTCGGATGGATAGGCTGGTTCCTCATTGAGGTCTTGAAGTATGTGGAAATAAAGACGGCCGTCTGGAAGGCGGGGCGGTGAAAACAATGGGCGTCTTCAGCGGGACGGTTGACTTTTTTTTCCTTATAGGTTATTTTAAAGTCTAATACGGCGTCCGCCGTATCATACCAAAGTAAATAGAGGAGAAATAAACTATGAAAGAGGTTTATGATTTTTTGAAAAAGAGCGAGACTTATTATCTCGCTACTATCGACGGCGATAAACCGCGGGTTCGTCCTTTCGGTACCGTGAACATTTTTGAAAACAAACTCTACATACAGACAGGTAAGGTAAAAGACGTATCAAAGCAGATAAAAGCCAACCCGAATATTGAAATTTGCGCGATGAGGGACGGTAAATGGATACGTGTTTCAGCAGTCGCGGTGGAAGACGGCAGAATTGAAGCGAAGCAAGGTATGTTGGATGCGTATCCGTCTTTGCAGACTATGTATAAAGCCGACGACGGCAATACGCAGGTTTTCTATCTCAAGGACGCCACGGCGACCATTTCGTCTTTTACCGACGCGCCTAAAGTGATAAAATTTTAATTGGTCTTATGAGAAACGCGCGGATGGAAGATAACTTATGATAGAAGCCAGAAGCGTTACTAAATTCTTTTCAGTGGTGAATGAAAAAGGACTTGCGGAAGGGCTCACCGCGGTACTGAACGTGAGTCTTTCCATTCCCGACGGGGAAATCGTTTCGTTTCTTGGCCAGTCTGGATGCGGCAAGTCGACGTTTCTTGAGATACTTGCGGGTCTTCAGGCGCCCACTGACGGTACGATTTACATTGACGGACGGCTTGTGCTTGAACCCCTCCCGGCGACGCGCAGGGAACAGATAGCCTATCAGCGCCGATACCGCTTTATTTCGCCGTTGGCGAACAGCGTGTTTCGCGACCATCCCAAACACGACATCGCCATGATTTTTCAGGACTACGCGGTTTTCCCATGGATGACCGCGATTGACAATGTTATATTCGCGCTTAAACTGCGTAACGCGGGGAAAAGGGGGAAAGAACGCCAGAGGCGCAAGGTCTTGGAAGAAAAAGCTTTCTTCTATTTGAATAAGGTTGATTTGGGCGCTTTTGCCAACAAATACCCTTCACAGCTTTCGGGGGGGATGCGCCAGAGGCTGTCTTTGGCGAGAGCGCTTTCCGTTGAGCCCAAGATTATTCTTATGGACGAGCCTTTCGCGGCTGTGGACGCGCTTACCAGGGAGAAACTACAAGACGAACTGTTGCGTCTCTGGTCTGAAACGGTCGGGACGTCGAAACCGATAACCATCGTCATGGTAACGCACGACGTCCAGGAGGCGGTGTATATTTCAGACGAGGTAGTGGTTTTTTCTCCCAGCCCCGGTTCAATACGCAACAGGATACCCATAAACGTCCAACGTCCCCGCGCCAGGACGGATGCGGCGTTGATAGACGTACAGGAACGTATCTTCGCTATGTTTCAATATGATGTCAATCAGGAAAGCGACTATTCAATATAGCTTCAAAAGTTTTGAAAAGAATTTGGACGATTTCATAAATTTTACTTTGACAAAAATCGAGAATTTGTTTATAATAATCCATTATGTTAAGAGTTGAAGAATATACGTCAGATTTACCGGATATGCCGTATCCGAATTTCATCGCCTTCCTTGGCGGAATCGAATCCCAATATCAAGATAAGACGGCGATTCTTTACCGTTCCGGCAAACGGACAACGTTTACGGAATGGTCTTTCAAGCGTTTCGCGGCTAAATGCAGGCAAATAGCGCGCGGCTTACTCGCCGCTGGTTTACAGAAAGGCGACCGCGTGGCGCTGTGGGCGGAAAACCGCCCAGAATGGACCTCCGTCTGGATGGGAACGGCTATCGCTGGTATGGTAATCGTACCGATAGACTTCCTCGTATCGGAAAAAGAATGCGCTAATATTCTGGAAATAACTCAAGCGAAGGCGTTTTTTCATTCCAAGCGCAAACAAGAATTCGCCGCGACTGTGAACGCCGCGGTGAAAGTCTGTTTTCCAGATAACGAAACCAACGACTTTGACGCGTTCGGCGCGGACGCGGAATCCATTGCGTTGCCGAAAGTAGAAGACGTCGCTGAGAACGACCCGGTTTCCGTCGTGTTTACGTCTGGCACAACGGGCTTCGCCAAAGGCGTCATGCTGTCTCATAAGGGCATCATCGCCAATGCAAACGCCGCAATACGCGCTCTCCGCGCCGTAGAAAAAGACGTCTTTATTAACGTCTTGCCCTTACATCACACCTACCCGACAACCTGCTCCTTCATTTCGCCCCTGGCCTGCGGCGCGAGCTTCATCATCGTGGAGAAACTCGTGGGTAAAGTGGTGATTGACGACATAAACGACGCGGGCGGCACCTTCCTCATCGCGGTTCCCCTGCTCTACGACAAAGTAATGGACGCAATCGCGCAAGGCTATGACAAACTGCCGTCAATCCTCAAAGGTATCTTCGACGTTCTACGGAAAATCTCGCTCGCCGAAGCGAAAAAAGGACGCATAGGCTTCGGGCGCGTCGCCTTGTCAATCATACGCAAGAAAGCTCGGCTCGGCTCGATACGAATAATGGTAGCCGGCGGCGGCGCTCTGAACCCTAAAACCGCGGACTTCTTCGACTCGTTAGGTTTCAATATCGTTCACGGCTACGGAATGAGCGAGAACGGTCCCCTCATCAGCGTGAATCTGCCCAAGTTCAAACGCAACGCGTCGGTCGGCTTGCCAGTCAAATATACGGACGTCAAAATCATCGACGCAAACGAGGACGGCGTCGGCGAAATCGCGGTTTATTCGCCGTCGATGATGCTGGGCTACTACAATAACCCGGAAGCCACGGAGGAGATGTTCGAACGCTTCGACGGAATACGCTACCTAAAAACCGGGGACTTGGGCTACCGCGACGAAGACGGTTATCTCTATATCAACGGGCGCAAGAAGAACCTGATAGTAAGTTCAGGCGGGAAAAACGTCTACCCTGAAGAGATTGAGGCGCATTTCGGGAATTCCCGCGTCATTCAGGAAACGCTTGTAGTCGGCAGGAAAGAGACGGTCACCCGCGGGGAACAAGTTTTCGCGGTGGTAGTACCGAATTACGAGGCCTTAGCCATTGACTATCCGGGCAAGGAAACGGACGACGCGTTTGTTCATTCGCTTATTAAAAAGGAAATTGAAAACGTGAATAGAACCCTGGTCGGCTACAAAAAAATCACAGATTTCACCACGCGAAAAGAGCCGTTTGAGAAAAACGCGCAACAGAAGATTCGCCGTTTCCTGTATAAAAGCTACGAAAACTAGAGAACGGGATAACAGATAAGGGGAAGGGGCCGCTTGGCAAGAGAGCGGAGAGCGCTTTCCACAACGGAGGTCGACTCACAGCAAACTTGCCGTCGCGCCCCTATGGTGGAGACCAGCAAAGCGCGCCTGCAAGACGAGGACAGTAGAACCTCGCAGTATAAAAATATAAAAAGAGGGTATAGCTGATGTGGACAGCAGATTTAAGTAGATTATTGATTTTTCATTGCGGTTATATTTCCGTAATATACAAACCTATCGATTAACAGCCTCAGCAGACGACGCCTTATTAGAAAGTTGTCCAATAGGGGCTTGCCTGTGGTCTAGTCAGAGCGTAGTCGCTTATATAAAGCGCTTATGGAGAATAATCTTGTATGTTTTCTCGCTTTGCTATACAATGCCGACAAGGAGTTTTTTTATGGAAAACAAGAAACTGGTTTCTGTCAAAACGGTTGTGGCAATCGGTATAGGCACGGCAATTATGTTCGTGCTTATGCGCTTTGTGGCGATTCCTTCGGGAATACCAAACACAAACTTCAATCTTGCGCCTGCTATAGTCGCGGTCTTTGCCGCTATTTTTGGTCCTATAGCAGGTTTCTTCATTGCCTTCATCGGACATACCTTGACCGACCTCACGTGGGGTAGCGTCTGGTGGAGCTGGGTCGTTGCGGACGCGCTTTTCGGGCTTCTGGCGGGACTTTTATGGAAGCTTTATAAAATAGAGGAAGGCGGATTTAACGTCAAAGCCTGCGTCTTTTTTAACATCGTTCAAATAGTCGCAAACGTCGTCGCGTGGGTGGGCGTTGCGCCGACGCTGGATATTCTCATCTATCAGGAGCCGGCGAACAAGGTGTTCTTGCAGGGTCTCGTTGCGGGCGGTCTGAATTCTATGGTGGTTCTGATATTGGGAAGCCTTCTCGCGTTCGGTTATTCAAAGACGCGGGTGAAAGCCGGTAGTCTGAAAGAAGAATAGTGAGCGAAAACGTCGTCTGTTTTCAGGATTTCTCGTTCACTTACAGGACGCAAACGGAGCCGAGCCTACGCAACGTTAATCTTACCGTGAAAAAAGGGGAAAAAGTCCTGATACTTGGACCTTCCGGCTCCGGTAAAAGTACCTTGGCTCACTGTATCAATGGGCTGATTCCCTACGCTTTTTCCGGCAAAACAACTGGTTTCTTGTCTGTTTTCGGCGAAAACGCCGAATATCTCGATATTTTTGCCAGAGCGAAAAAGGTGGGAACCGTATTGCAAGATACGGATGGGCAGTTTGTGGGCTTGAACGTGGCAGAGGATATAGCCTTTGCCGCGGAAAATGACTGTGTTCCGGTAGGCGAGATGCGAACGCGCGTTTCTGAAACTGCAAGTCTCGTAAATGTGGAGAAGTATCTCGCAAAAGCCCCGCAAGACTTGTCTGGCGGGCAAAAACAGAGGGTTTCCATGGCGGGCGTGCTCATGGATAATGTGGAACTCCTTCTTTTTGACGAGCCGCTCGCTAACCTGGACCCGGCAACCGGAAAAAAAGCTATCAAACTGATTGACGATTTGAGCAAAAATATCGGAAAAACTATCATTATCATTGAACACAGACTTGAAGATGCGCTTTCTTGCCCGGTTGACCGCATCATCGTTATAGAGAAAGGACGCGTCATCGCGGATATGCCGCCCGACGGACTGCTTGCTTCCGGTATTCTCACGCAAACCGGTATCCGCGAGCCGCTCTACATAAGCGCCCTCCGTTACGCAGGCGTCGAAATTACGACGGAAATGCGTCCGTCAAGCGTCGACGCCCTAATTTTTGACCCCAAGCCCCTCTTCTTATGGAATGAAAGCCTGCCGCCTAATCCGCCGAAGTCGCCCCGTCCCGCGCTTCTGGAGGTTAGAAACCTTTGTTTTAGATATGACAAATCTCTGGCTTTGGATAACGTGTCTTTCACGATAGGAAAAGGCGCGTCTGTCGCGCTTGTGGGGCGGAATGGCGCGGGAAAATCAACGCTGGCGAAGCTCATCTGCGGCTTTGAAGCGCCTTCTTCCGGCGCGATATTCTTTGACGGTAAGGACCTTGCAGGTTTTTCTATCAAGGAATGCGCGGAACGTATTGGTTTCTGTATGCAAAATCCAAACCTTATGTTGTCTTTCCCATTGATTTTCGACGAAGTCGCATTCGGGCTCCGTAATCGCGGAGTCAGCGAGGGGGAGGTGAAAGAGAGGGTTTACGAAACCTTGAATGTTTGCGGACTTTACTCGATCAGGTCTTGGCCTGTCAGCGCCTTGAGTTTCGGGCAAAAAAAGAGGCTGACTATAGCGGCGATTCTGGTCTTTGGTCCGTCTCTGTTGATTTTGGACGAGCCGACAGCAGGGCAGGATTTTCGCAACTATTCGCGTATCATGGAATTCTTGCGAAAGCTTAATCGCGAACAAAACATCACCCTCTTGATGATAACTCATGATATGCATCTCATGCTTGAATACGCGGAAAAGGCGATTATATTGTCCGAAAGCGCGCTTATTGAGCACGCGCCGCCCGCATTTGTTCTAATCAATGACGCTATTATTGAAAGAGCTAATCTTAAACGGACGTCCCTGTATACGCTTGCTCGTCGGGCCGGTCTTGAACCGGAGCCGTTTATAGAGAAATTCATTGCATTTGAACGGAGCTCCATTTGACTCGTTGCGCAAGCTTGTCGTTGTATTAGGCGCAGAGGTATCCTGTAGATATGAAAGGCGAAGTCAAAATAGAGACGCCCGAAGGAAGAGGAGAGGTGAACATGGCGCTCATGCTGTCGTATATTGAAAAGGATTCCCCGATTCACAGGTTGTCCGGACTAACGAAACTCGTTGTTTTTCTACTGTGGTCGGTTCTTACTATGGCGGGTTACGATACCCGCGTTATGCTTGGGCTTTGCGCGACGGGGGCGGTATTGTTTATCATTTCCCGTACACAGCTTGCAGAAGTGTCCTTCATATTCAAGATGCTGTTTTTTTTCATGGCGCTCAATATCCTGGCGATTTATGTGTTTGCGCCGGAACAGGGCGTTCTGATTTACGGAACACGGCACATTATTGTTAATGGCGTGGGCAGGTGGACGCTCACCGCGGAACAACTGTTTTACGAATTCAACCTTATTCTCAAATATATAAGCGTCGTACCAGTGGCTATTCTGCTCATCGTTACTACGCACCCAAGTGAATTCGCCGCATCTCTTAATAGAATCGGCGTCAGTTACTCTATCGCCTTTGCGGTCAGCTTGACTCTGCGCTATATCCCAGACGTCCAGCGGGATTACAAGACTATTTCCCAATCACAGCAGGCGCGGGGCTTGGAGCTTTCCGCAAAAGCGCATCCTCTCAAGCGGCTTAAAGGCGCGGCAAATATCCTCTTGCCTCTCATTTTCTCCTCACTCGACCGTATTGACGTGATAAGCCGCGCCATGGAACTACGAGGTTTCGGCAAAAACAAGAAACGCACATGGTTCGCGGAAAAACCTTTCTCAAGCGCGGACAAGGTTATCCTGCTCATGTCTGTTCTGTTGTTCGGTTTCGCTTTGTGGTTTACCTTCAAAAATGGAAGCCGCTTCTACAACCCGTTTAAGTAAACGGCGCAAAATTCGCGGGAAAATATCCGCGTCCTTCAATCTCTCCTTCTTGATGTAAAGCAAGAAAGAGCGTATCATAGTCATTGTGGGAAATAAAACTATCGTGAAAATGCGGCGTAAAAACCTATCTGAAATCATACGATACGTTAGACCCGCTAACAAAGGAGGCGTAAACATGAAACAAGCTTTTCGGCACCCGCCGATAGCGGCGAAATTCCCCTACATTCTGCACGGCGGGGATTACAATCCAGAACAGTGGATCAAGTGGAAAGATACGGTTTGGAAAGAAGATATGAGGCTCGCAAAACTCGCGGGGATAAATACATTGTCCATAGGTATCTTTGCGTGGTCTACGCTTGAGCCGTCCGAAGGCGATTACCATTTTGAATGGCTTGATGAAATGATGGATTTGATGGCAGAAAACGACATGGCCGTCGTGATGGCGACCCCGTCCGGCGCCCGTCCCGCATGGCTCAGCCAAAAATACCCGGAAGTCCTGCGCGTCAACGCGGACAGAACCCGTAATCTGCACGGGGGAAGGCATAATCATTGCCTCTCATCTCCGGTTTACCGTGAAAAAACGGCGCAAATCAACGCCCGTCTCGCGGAACGCTACGCCAAGCGCCCGTCGCTCGCAATTTGGCACGTCTCCAACGAATACGGCGGCGAATGTCATTGCCCCTTGTGTCAGGAGCGGTTTCGTGAATTTCTGAGAAAACGCTACGGTACTCTTGACGCGCTGAACGCCGCATGGTGGACTGCGTTCTGGAGCCACACCTATACGGATTGGTCTCAAATTGAGAGCCCAAGCCCCACCGGAGAAACCAGCACTCACGGACTCAACCTTTCGTGGAAGCGGTTCACTACCGAGCAGTTCGTTGACTTTTATCTCTGTGAAACCGCTCCTCTCAAAAAGTTCGCCCCGTCAATACCTTGCACGACCAATCTCATGGGTACTTATCCAGGCGTTGACTACTTTCGGCTTGCCGAGGTACTAGACGTCGCGTCTTGGGATAATTATCCACACTGGCGCGGAACAGACGAGGATACGGCGGTCGGATCGCGGGTTTCCTTTTTACACGACTTGACTCGCTCTCTTAAAGGCAAGCCTTTTATGATGATGGAATCATCCCCGTCCGCCACGAACTGGCAACCAGTCGCCAAGTTGCGCCGTCCTGGGGTTCATGCCTTGCAGTCCTTGCAAGCGGTCGCTCACGGCGCTGATACAGTGCAGTATTTTCAATTCCGCAAGGGGCGCGGAGCCGCCGAAAAGTTCCACGGCGCGGTCGTTGACCATGAAGGCACAGAATATACCCGCGTGTTTCACGAAGTAGCGGATGTGGGCAAGCGGTTGAAAGACTTGGAACAGATTGTGGGAACGTTCACGCCTGCAAGCGTAGCCTTGATTTACGACTGGAACGTCCGTTGGGCTTTGGAAGACGCAAAGGGTTTCCTGCAATCAAAAACCAACTACGAGAGCGCTATAATCAACCATTACCGCGCCTTCTGGCGGCTCGGCGCGTCCGTCGACGTGATTGACTCCACGCGCCCGCTTGACGGCTACAGTATCGTTTCAGCGCCCATGTTGTATATGTTGCGTCCGGGCTTTGCCGAAAGAATAACCGCGTTTGTAGAAAGCGGCGGAACTTTTGTCGCCTCTTACATCACCGGCTATGTCGACGAAAACGACTTATGTTTCCTCGACGGGTTTCCAGGTCCCCTTAAGGACGCGCTGGGTATCTGGTGTGAGGAAATCGACGCGCTTTATCCAAATGAGACTAATATGGTTGTATGGAACGGCAAAACCTACAAGGCGTTTGATTTTTGCGAAATAGTTCACTGCCGGGGCGCGAAAAGACTAGCGACCTACGGCAAGGATTTTTACGCAGGACAACCCGCGCTCACCATAAACCACAGAGGCAAAGGTAAGGCGTATTTCATTGCGGCGCGGACGGAACAGGCGTTCTTAAACGACTTTTATGCTTCTTTAGTGAAGGAGTCGCGCGTTCACCGCGCGTTGGACGCGAACCTTCCCGAAGGCGTAACCGCGCAGGAGCGGAGCGACGGTAAAACACGCTCTATTTTCGTAATGAATTTCACGCCTTTCCCAAAAAACATTATCCTTGACAGCGGAAAGAAATATCTCGCGCCATGGGAAGTATGGATTACACAGGGAAACAATGAGGCGTAAAGCTTCTGTTAGAAGAAAACATCCCTAAAAAGGAAGCAAAAATGGACTGCGAAAGACTAAAAAAGACTTTTACGTCCGCGTCCGCGGCGGAGTTATTCCAAAGGCTTTACGGCAAGGACGGGGCGTGGAACGCGCCCCGCCGCTACACAGCGCTTGCGGACGGGCTTGACGCTATGGAAGGCGGCGCGGGCGACATGCGCGTCTTTGTCGCGCCTGGCAGAACCGAGCTTTGCGGCAATCATACCGACCATAATTTGGGCAAGGTAATCGCCGCGGCCGTACAATTAGACGTGGTAGGAATCGCCCGTCCACGGCGGGACAAGACTGTCGTCTTTCGGTCAACCGGCTTTTCCGATGCGGTTGTCGATCTTTCCGACCTTTGTCCGCGAGCGTCCGAGCGCGGCGCAACCGAGTCGCTCATTCGAGGCATGGCCGCGGAATTCAACCGAATGGGCGTAGCGGTTCGAGGTTTCAACGTGTGCGCGGATTCGACCGTACCAAAAGGTTCCGGGCTGTCGTCTTCCGCGGCCGTCGAGGTTCTTTTGGCGAAAATATACGACAGTCTGAATGGAGACGGACAGACCCCTTCGCTTGAATTGGCGAAAATCGCGCAAAAGACGGAGAACGTCTATTTTGGCAAACCATGCGGCTTGATGGACCAAGCCGCGTCCGCTATAGGCGGCGCGGTCTTCATGGATTTCGGCAAGTCTCCAGTTGAAACCGAAACTTTCGCGTTCAATCTTGAGGAAAGCGGTTACACGCTTTGTGTGGTGAATACTGGCGGCTCTCACGCAAACTTGACTCCGCATTACGCGGCGATTCCATCCGAGATGAAATCTGTCGCGGCTTTCTTTGAAAAATTCTATCTTGCCGAAGTCAAGCGCGCGGACGTGTTCGCTGAAATCGGCGCGATACGTGCAAGATGCGGAGATAGGGCGCTTTTGCGGGCTATACACTTTTTTGATGAAAATCAGCGAGTCGTAGAAATACGGGAATTGTTGCGAAAACGCTCGCCTGTATCGGCGTTATTTGATATTGTGCAGAAGTCGGGCGACTCGTCGTGGAAGTTATTGCAGAACGTCGACGCAATGACGAATCCGCGTAAACAAAATGTCGCGCTTGCGCTTGCGCTTACAAAGGAATTCACCGCGGCAAGCGGGGGCGCGTACCGCGTTCACGGCGGGGGCTTCGATGGAACCATCCAAGCCTACATTGCTACAGAAGATTTCCCAAAATACCAAGTCTTCATGGAAGGCGTTTTCGGCGCGGGTTCGGTAACGAAGCTTTTCATCCGTCCGCAGGCGCTCCCGCCGGGGGCAGACTTTTATGGTTAGTGGAATTCTTTTTTTTCGCCCATCGAGAAGCCGTCTAACGTTTCGGCTATTGACGACGGTTTTGCAAGACTACAAACCGTAGGTTTGCTTATCCGCCCAAAGTAAAAACAGAAAATGAAGTTATTGAAAAGTTCCGTCAACTCCCTCGCGAAATCCAAGACCTTGTATTACGCTATATTGATACCTTGCTCGAAAACAACCATGCCGTACAACGTTTATGCTCACCATCTTCCAATCCTGAATAACCGCCTCCTTCACGCCGCAGGCTTCGGCGGCGTAGCGTCCAAGCCGTACTGTTGACGGACAGTAGTTTCAGTATTTAATTGAGATGTATATCGCCGCCAATTGGCGAAACTGAAGATGGCAGGTTAATACTCAAAACATTTGATAAATTACTTACTCAGGCATTATCAAGGGCTGTAGCGGCAGGTCAGGCGGTGTATGAAACGCAGGAGTTAAGGCATTTTGTCAGACACGCAGGCGAGTTAAGGCATTTTGGCGGTGTCAGACACGCAGGCGGGTATCAGACGTTTTCGGCGGCGACGGACATTTTCCTTTAGACAGTTATCAACTTGTTTCTTTCTTCTATTTTTAGTATATTCTAACCATGAACATACTGGTCATAGGCGCTGGAGCGCGGGAACACGCTATTGCGTGGAAACTGGCGTTATCGCCCCGCGTGGAGCGCGTCTTTGTCGCGCCGGGCAACGCCGGAACCGCGATGGAAGAAAAATGCGTCAACATAGCCCCTAACGTCGATTTGCTAAAATTCGCCAAGGAAAAAGAGTGCCTGACGGTTGTAGGACCCGAAGCTCCGTTAGTCGAAGGCGTTGTGGACCAATTCCGCGAACAGGGCTTGCCGATAGCGGGACCTGATAAAAACGCCGCCCATCTTGAGGCGAGTAAGGCGTTTTCAAAACGGTTTATGGAAAAATACGGAGTCCGTTGCGCCAAAAGCCGAACATTTTCGGTCTTCGACGAGGCGACTCGCTACGTCCAACGGTGTTTCGCCTCGAAAAACGTCCCTTTAGCGATAAAAGCGGACGGGCTTGCGGCTGGAAAAGGCGTCGTGGTTGCGGGAACGCTGGCTGAAGCCGAAGGCGCGGTTTCCTCTTTTATGAAGGACGAAGTTTTAGGAAACGCGGGTAAGACGCTCGTCGTCGAAGACTTTCTCGACGGCAGAGAAGCGTCGATTTTGGCGGCCGTCGGCGTCAATAACGGGAAGGGCTGTATCTTGCCGTTTACGCCAGCCCGCGACCACAAGCGTCGTTTTGACGGCGACAAGGGTCCCAATACCGGCGGTATGGGCGCGATAGCGCCAGTACCGGACTTTTCATCCGCCGCGCAAGCGGACTTCCAAACCTCCATTCTCGAACCGACTCTGAAAGGATTGCGACAGGAAGGTTTTGATTATCGGGGCTTCCTATTTTTTGGGCTTATGGTTAAAGATGACAGATGCTTTCTCCTCGAATACAACGTCAGGCTGGGAGACCCGGAGACGCAGGCGGTTTTGCCGCTTATGGAGTCGGATTTCGCGGAACTCTGCCTCGCTGTTTTGGACGGCGCGCTCGATAAGTTTCCTCTTATATGGAAAAAAGGCGCGGTTTGCGCTCCGGTCGCGGTATCGGACGGGTATCCGGGGCAATATCGTAAAGGCGTTCCTGTCACGATAAGCGCAAAGCTGGCGCAAACCGGCGCGAAGCTTTTCGTCGCGGGCGCGGACTTGCGAGACGGCGGACTTTTTACGACTGGCGGACGGGTACTTACCGTTTCCGCCTATGGCGCTGATTTGGCGGCCGCGTTGCAAAACGCGGCGGACGCTTTATCCGCGGTCGCGTTTGACGGAATGGGTTTTAGAAAGGATATTGGGGAAATTTAAAAACAAGGTTGCGGAAAGCGAAAGCCCGTTTCCTTCCAATAGACGAAGACTTCAATCAAAAATGAGATAAATTATGGAAACAAACACTCAAGCCGCGGATAGGCTCGGCTCTGAAGGAGTCGGGAAGCTCCTGCTAAAATTTTCAATACCCGCGATAGTCGGTATGCTGGTGAACGCGCTCTACAACGTGGTAGACCGTGTGTTCGTGGGACGCGGCGTGGACGAGACGGCGCTTGGCGGGCTATCGCTCGTCTTGCCGTTGATGACTATTTTTCTGGCGTTCGCTATGCTCTTCGGCATCGGCGCGGCCAACATGATTTCAATGTGCATGGGGCAGGGCAAGCGCGAAGACGCGGAAAACGCGCTCAACCACTGCTTCTGGCTCTTAATCGCCGCGGGAATCGTCATGACAGTTGTAGGTCTCGCGTTCCTTGAGCCGATTCTCTCTATACTCGGCGCCGAAGAGAACAGCGCGAGTCTCGCCTACGCCCGAGATTATTTCCGCATCATCCTATTCGGCGCGGTCTTCTCCCTCGTGAGTTTCGGCTTCTCCCACTGCACCCGCGCTCAAGGCTTCCCCAACATCACGATGGTCGGTATGTTCATCGGCGCAGGGCTGAACATGGTACTGGACCCTATCTTCATCTTTGGCTTGGACTGGGGCGTTCAGGGCGCGGCGTGGGCGACCATCATCTCGCAGTTGGCTTCGTGCCTATGGATTCTGTCGTTCAACTTCAGCAAAAAAGCGATTATACGCCTTGAATTCAAAACTTTCAAGCCGTCTCTTGCCATCGTCCTCCAAATAATATCCTTTGGGTCCGCGCAATTTCTGTTACAGTTCATTATGTCTGGCGTACAACTGCTTTACAACGCGAGTATGGGCTGGTACGGGTCGGCCGCGCTAGGCGTAGCGAACGGTGGAGACGTCGCTCTCTCCGGCATGAACATAAACGGCTCCCTTATGATGATGATTCTGATGCCGGTCTTCGGTATTAACCAAGGGGCCCAGCCTATTCTGGGATACAACTACGGAGCCAAGAAATTCCGCCGCGTGCTCCGCGCCTACGTCTTGGCTGTAGTCGGCGCGACCGCCATTTGTCTGTTGGGCTTCGTCGTCGCCGAATGTTTCCCCCGACAGCTCGTGGGGCTGTTCGCGCCGGACGGCAGTCCCGCTCTTATAACGTTCTCGGTCCGCGCCATACAGGTGTCCCTCCTGCTCCTGCCTTTGAACGGATTCCAAATCGTGTCGTCCAACTTCTTCGTGGTAACGGGTAGACCCAAGTCGTCAATCTTCCTATCAATGTTGCGTCAATTCGTCGCGTTGATTCCTTGCATCTATATCTTCGGCAAGGTCTGGGGATTGTGGGGCGTCGTCGCGGCCGCTCCTGTGGCCGACGGCGTATCCTTCATTATCACCTGCGTGATGATTTTCACAGAGTTAAAAAAACTAAGGGGGAAAAGCGGGGAGCTTTAGGGAATGTAGGCGCGTTACGTTCCGCGCTTTCAATTCTTCAAATCGCCGCCGCGCTCAATCCTTGGCGAGAAAAGGATGATCTCTAGCGGTATTTACAAAAGAAATCCGACGTCCATTCGTATGGGTAAATCACCGGCGGTTCTACCAAGCTTTCTTTCTTTATGGACTTTTCCGTGAAAGTCGCTTCCCGCGGTAACGATAAGTCCCAATGTGTCGGCGAGTTCTTCAAGGCGTTGACATTCGCGGGTTTTTGCGGACGGATGCCACGCTTCGAGTCCGTCAAGCCCCTGTCTTTTCAGAGAACCTATAACGGAAGGCAGCTTACCCCACGCAACGTAGAGGGACAGAGGATGCGCCAGTACCGCTATTCCACCGGCGCCTCTTATGAGAGAAACCGCGGATTGAAACGGCAGTCCTTCTTTAGGCACGTAAAGCGGTCTTCCTTTCCCAAGATAACGATTAAACGCCTGTTCCGCGTTTCGGACGACTTTTTTCCGAATCAGGAATTCGGCGAAATGGGGCCTCCCCACAGAACGTCCCCCGGCAAGCGCCGCGATTTCTTCATATTCCGCATGGACGCCCATTTCGCATAAACGCGCCGTGATTTCGCGGTTCCGCCTTTCCCGCTTTTGCCTCAAATCTTCTGTCGCTTGGCGGAAACCGCAGTCTATGTCTTGTAAGCCCAGTCCCAAAAGATGAAACTCGCCAGGCTCCCACGAGAGAGACATCTCTATACCTTGTATGAACCGGACGCCCCGTTCTTGAGACGCAAGGGCCGCTTCCGCTAGTCCGTCTACGGTGTCGTGGTCGGTCAGAGCGATGGCGGATAGATTACAGCGCATAGCTTCGTCGACGAGTTGGGCCGGACTTAAACTACCATCAGACGCGGAGGAATGTGTGTGGAGGTCAACCAACGGCGTTCCTTCTATCGGTTGTAAAATCGAGAGACGATTCGTCATTCCTGTATTATCGTGAGAAATCGCGCTTTGCCGTTCACCGCTCTCTGCGCGTGAGCTAGTCCCGCGTCGAAATAAATGGAATCGCCTTCTTTTAAAACATAGGGGCGGCCGCCCACTATTACCTTCACGGTACCTTTCAGCACATAGTTGAATTCCTGCCCCCCATGGGTAACAGGATCGGCCGCTTCCTTTTCGGAATTCAAGTCTACAAGAAGCGGTTCAAGCGCTCGGTCCTTGAAATTAAACGCAAGGCTCGAAAACTCGTATCCCGGATAACGCTCGACACGCACTCCTTTGCCGGCTCTGCATACGCTTGCCGTGTCCATGCGGGGAGCTTCGCCAGTGAGCAGTACCGTAGGATCTACGCCCATACGTTCCGCTATCTTGTAAAGCGCGCTGACCGGTATATCAAGAGTCCCATCCTCATAGCCTGTATAAGTCTGGTAGGGCAGTCCGACGTCCCGTGCCATATCAATGCCGCTGATTTCCAATACCTCGCGCAATTCCTTTATGCGTCCGGGTATCTGACTCAAATTATCGTCCATCTGATTCTCCTCTTTAATTTCTCGGAGCGTCTTGAATCATCATGTTTTCCATGCGGCTAACGCGCCGACGACCAAAGCTTGTAGACGTATCTGTCCATAAGTAGATTCTCAAGTCCCACGCCCATTGAACGGGCAAGCATATCGTATTCCGCAGTGAGGGACACGCACACGTCCGCTTGCCAGACATTGTAGCGCCGACTCGCGTTTTCATAGTCCTTGCGAGTTCTGGGCGAGGCAAGCCCTATCTTTTTTAGTTCCGTATCAATGGGACCGTCGGATTTGCGTTCTTCCATGAGGAAAAGGTAATCGCGTAGTTTCTGGAAACACCACGCAAGCCCTGCCAGAATCGCGGGCGGCGACTCTTTTGCCATGAGAAGCGCGTGCATAGTTTCGAGGCTCTTGGCGAGGTCCCCGGCCGCGAGACGAGAAAATAGAGTGAACGCCGATTCCGCTCTAGCATGGGAAAGCCATTTTTCCACGAATTCCGCCTCAACAGGTTTACTCTTATCCAAAAACCGACAGAGATGCGAACATTCACGGCGAAACGCCTCGGTATTGTTCTCCACCATCTCCAAGATCGCGTCAATCCCATCTTCGGTGATTGAAAAGCCCTCCCGTCTGAAAAAAGCTAGTATCCATTCGCGCTTACGGTCTTCAAACATCTCCCAAAAAATCCGTTTAGCGTTGGGCGCCACCGCGTTTTCAAGCGGCTTGGCGATAGCGGTTTCATCCGAGAGTATCACAAGAACCGTGTCTTCGCGCGGCGCGACTATATAATCCACCAGCGCGTCGATTTCATCTTTTTTCTTGAGGTTTTCGGCGTTTTTTATGAAGAAAAGACGTTTTTCCGCAAAGAGCGCCCCATTCCGCATGATCGCCGCCATCGCGGCGACAGGGGTCTCTCCTGCATAAAAAGACGTTTCCTCAGGCGGCGCTCCTTTACCTTGCAGAGTCTGCCGTATTTTAGCCGCCGCATCCTGTTTTTCCCCGATTTCCGGTCCAAGAAACAAAAAACAGCTTTGCATGATTCTAAGGGTAATTGCTGCTTAACGACGAGCATTTCAATCAACGCTCACCGCGCTTTCCCTTACTTCCTCCTTCGCGGTTTTACCAACGGGTCAAAATACTTGTCCATATCTACCTTGTTGGTAAAAATCTTTATGAACCTGTTGTAAATGATGAACGACAAGGCGATAGTTATAACAAAAATCAAGGCGGTCGCCCATTGGTTGACTTCCGGACCAACACGGGAAGCCAATAATTTACCATAAAGAAGCAAAAGCGCGAAGAACACAATCACAAAAATAATGATATTTACGACGGTTGCGCCGAGTATAAATAATAAGGTATTAACTTTCTTATTCATATTTTTTCTCCTTTACCAAATACAATCGACAGTAATAGAATGATACAGCAGACAACTACTGAGGAATCTGCTATATTGAACGTCGGCCATCTATCCAATCCGAAAATCCCAAAGAATTTCACGCTTATAAAGTCCACGACGCCGTCTGGTCTTGCGATGCGATCTATGAGATTGCCAATTCCGCCGCCGAGAATGCCCGCCACAGCCCATCTCTGCAATAGCGTGAAATCTTTTGAGCGGAAGTAGTAGACGATGACCGCGCTCAATACGATGACGGGCAAGACGATGAAAAGCGCAGGGCGAATCGACATGGGCAGATTGTCGCCTAAACTGAACGCGACAGCTTTATTCCGCACATGGATTATCCACAAAAGGTCATTATTAAACACATCGCTAATAAAGCTCGCGATGGGATAGTTTCTCGCAATCCACATCTTACTGATTTGGTCCGCCAAAATGATAAAAGCTGTGAGCGAAAACGGTAGGATTTTCTTTGTTTTTTCTCTCAAAATCTTTCTCCCTTAATTGAATAAGAATAACAACCATTATTCTCTATCGCCCTTATAGTCCAGTCGGCGCATCTATGAATTCGGCGTCTATGAAAAGCTCATTGACGCAATATTCCATGACGGCGCGGACGCCCCAGACTTCGCTGTTGTAATGTCCCGCGGCAATGACGTTGATTCCCTCTTCGAGCGCATAATGGTAACAGGAATGCGAGCTTTCGCCAGTAACAAAAAGGTCAATCCCTTCCGCAAGAGCTTCATGAACCATATCCGCGGCACCGCCAGATACAACGGCCGCTGTTCGGCTTTCAGCCGCGCCGAAAGGCAGAACAGAAAGCGGCGGTCTGTTCATAAACCCGACTCGTTGAACCGCTTCGTCGACGCTCAAAGGTTTTTTGAGGGTTCCCTTAAAACCGATTCTGTTTCCGTGATAGAGTCCAAACGGCTCGACGTTTTCCATTTCCAGCTTTTTGGCGAGGACCGCGTTGTTACCGAGTCTAGGATGTTGGTCAAGGGGGAGATGTACCGCGTAGAGGGCGATGTTATTATCCAAAAGAAACTTCAGGCGCGAACGCGCGGCGCCGTTCAAGGCGAGCGGCTTTCCCCAGAAAAGCCCGTGATGCGTGAAAAGCATACTCGCGCCCGCAAGCGCGGTCCTCTCAAAGGTCTCCATACACGCATCAACGGCGAAGGCGATTTTTCCTATCTCCGCGCCGTCGTTGTCAACCTGTAAGCCGTTCAGCGAAATATCTTCCCATGCCTCAATATTAAAAAGCGTCTTAAAAAAGACATCCAGTTGTTTAGTCGTCGTCAATCCTTGCATATCTTATATATTACACACTTTACCTTACGGAGTCAAGCGTCCTATAAAACTGACGAGGAATGCGAAGAAGGTATACCTTGTCAAGATTTGTATA
>JAIRKH010000008.1 GCA_031260245.1 Treponema sp.
AGAAAAAATTCAAACCTTTCTCAGGAGAAATTGGCAGAATTGGCTAATATCCATAGAACTTATATTAGCCAAATTGAACGTGGTTTGAAATCACCTACATTAGAGGTTGTTTTTTCTATATGTAATGCTTTGTCAACAAGACCAAGTGAATTTATAAAGGGAATAGAAGATGGGTTATCGGATTAATCATAATTTCCATTACACCTCTGGTTTTTCAGTTGAGGCAGAAAATGTTATCAATGCAGTTATTGAAACAAACAGTATATTATTGAAAAATCCAGCAACTCTATATCGTACTGTTGACCTAAAAACATCCAGTACGATCTTGGGCGCTATCTTTTGTAATTGTTTAGCACAAAATATAGAAGGAGCTATTGTAAATCCAATTGAAAAAGGGCATCCCGATATTGTCCCTGCTTCTGCTCTTAAAGCATCAGAGGAAGAATTAAGAAATTTTCCATTGGGATTAGAAATCAAAACTACAGTTGGAAATGTCAAAACTGGATCTGCATTAAGGGCTGGTAAAAATCGATTAGATGCTCTTACAGGAATAACTTGGCAAGCACACCACAGAGAGGTCAGAGAATTAATGGGGGATTATTTGGGATTTTAATAATTCCAATAACGATTTTATATTTCCAATGGTTACAGGAGTATTCTTTTCCTCTGATTTGACATTAGAAGATTGGGGTATAATATCTGGAACGACCGGCAGAAACACAAAAGTTTGTGGAATGACAGTTACAGGGCGGACAAAAATGAAGAACGGATGGATTGTTATTCATGAAAAATATGCAATAAAATACAATCAATTACTATAAAATAATTCTGGTTTCGTCTTTTGTACATATGATTTATAAAATATTTTTTCTTGACTTGTTTTGCCTGCTACTCCCTTTAATAAAACTAGCGAAACAAAAGGTAAGTAATCACCATTTTCACCTTCGCAAAAAATAACCTCGCCTTTTCTTGACTTTGCCCAAGTAGCTAATTTTGTATAATCTAGCAAATTTGATCCATAACCATAGCCCATCCCGGGATCGCCTTTATATGGGGGATCAATGAACCAAGTAGCCTCAATATCAGGAGCTTCGGAGTAATCACCACAGATTATTTTCCAGTGTTTGATCTTATATATGTTTTCTGCAAACACTCTTTTGCTTATTTCCCAATTTCTCTCTAAAACAGGAGTAACTTTTATTCGTTTAAATTTAAACGCCATCTTTGTTGCTGCATGAATTATATGTAAAAATTCAGTAGAGTGATCGCCAACTTTCAAATCTGGTAATTGTTGAATATCAGAAACAGATGCCTCACCTATAAACCAACGCCAAATTTCAGCAACGCGAGGGTCTTTTTCAACCAATATAATCCTTTTCTTCCAATTATCACCATATAATGAATATGCGGCGGCACCGGCAAACGGTTCTATGATAGTCTCGCAATTGGGAGAAGGGTAATATTTGGCTATTTGTTTCTTACGCCCATAATAATAGAACATAATACTATAGTATTCGTTTTATCATCTCTTGTCAAGGGGTTTTTGGGTGTTTTTTAAAAAAATTTGCAACTATGGCACATAACGTTCCGGCTGTTTACGACGTTTTGGCGGCCCGGATAAGGAAATGCACAGTATTTTCAGAGCCGACAAACTGTGCCTCCGCAACGGCGTGGGAATATTCCCCATCTACACCGGAGCGGAGCGCGTAGCGGAATACCCTATTGCGGATGCCGAGCCGCTGCTGCCCCGGAACGCATACACACCTGTTATGCGACGTTTTTTCTTTTTTATATATTTTTCTTTCCAATAAGACTGATTCGCAAACTGGTTGCAATGTAACTTAACGAAAATTTATTAAATGTTTTTGTAATAGTATTATTTCCCATTTTAAAAGTAATTTATGTTCATAATAATTTTTTTATATCCGCTTCAATGGTTTCCGGTTTTTTGTCCGGGCCATAACGTTTTATTACATTCCCTTCTTTATCTATTAGAAATTTGGTAAAATTCCATTTGATATTTTTTGAACCTAATACACCTTTCTGCCGTTCTTTTAAAAATCTATATAATGGACTTTCGTTTTTTCCATTTACCTCAATTTTTGAAAAACGTGGAAAGGTAGTGTTATATTTTAGGGTACAAAAACTATTAATTTCATTTTCCGTTCCAGGCGTCTGATTCGCAAATTGGTTGCATGGAAAATCAAGAATTTCAAACCCTTTTGCCTGATAATCCTCATATAATTTTTGCAATCCGGTATATTGAGGGGTCAAACCACACCCGGTCGCGGTATTAACTATTAAAAGGATTTTACCCTTGAATGAATTTAAGGAAATATCCTGTCCTTTTATGTCTTTAACTGTAAAATCATAAATTGTCATTTTATACTCCTTGAATATATTTTAGAGAATTTTACAAAAATGGTCAATACTTAAATCCGCTATTCTTTTAATTTCCCACTCTTTAGGACGTAATACTGGGGGGGTGCGGGGGATTTGTTCCCCGTATACGCAAATATTTCAAAGAGTCTCCGCTGCCCTTGTCGGGCAGGCGAACCTGCGGCGAGCCGCGAGCTGGGGGGTAGCGGGAGACGCGGCGCGGCTCCCGCGAAGGGGGGCGCGGCGATAGGCTGCGCCTAGCGGACGGCGTTTTGGAAAGAGCGCCCCCC
Source organism: Treponema sp. (assembly GCA_031260245.1). Classification (GTDB taxonomy): domain Bacteria; phylum Spirochaetota; class Spirochaetia; order Treponematales; family Breznakiellaceae; genus JAIRKH01. Next base: position 2,670 of record JAIRKH010000008.1, read on the forward strand.
CCTTCGCTCTGCTCATATACAGGTCCGTTTTTTAGTGGTTGCTATGAATTGCTATATGTGGTAAAGTTAAATTCACTCTTGAGACAATAGGAGACGCCTTTTGAAAACAGTGTTTCTGTGTCGCAAGCGGTGAGGAACGGCAAATGAATTAAGTTTTTTAAAGGAGCAAATATGGTTATTTTAACGCTTAACTGCGGGTCGTCCTCCGCAAAGTATCAAGTTTACGATTGGGAAAACAAGGACGTTTTGGCGGTCGGGGTTGTAGAAAAGGTTACCTTTGATGGGTCATTCATTAAGCACAAGTCCAAGGGCAAGGAAGAATTCACCCTTCAACAGAACTGCCCCACGCATACGGACGCGGTCAACCTCATTATCAAGACCCTCACGGACAAAGAGCGCGGCGTCATCAGCGATATGGGCGTCATCAAGGCGGTTGGGCACCGCGTCCTCCACGGTGGAGACAAGTTCACCAAGAGCGTTATCGTTGACGACTCCGCGATGGCCGCATTCAACGAGGTAAAAGACCTGGGTCCCCTCCACAATCCTGCGAACATCATGGGCATAGAAGCCGCGAAGAAGGTTCTGCCTCATGCGCCTCAGTGCGCGGTCATGGATACAGCGTGGCATCAAACCATGCCGCCTGCTTCGTTTATGTACGCGGTTCCTTATGAATGGTACGAGAAATACGGCGTCCGCAAATACGGCTTCCACGGCACGAGCTTCCTCTACACCGCCAAACGCGCCGCGGTTCTCTTGAACAAGAAGCCTTTGGAAACTAACTTGATTATCTGTCATATCGGCAATGGGTCCTCCGTGTGCGCGGTTAAGAACGGTTGTTCTTTTGACACGAGTATGGGTATTACTCCTCTTGAAGGACTGGTGATGGGCACGCGCGCCGGGGACGCGGATATGGCTATGCCGTTTTACGTGATGCGGAAAACCGGCATGAGCGCCGCGGAAATGGAGAACGCTCTGAACAAGAAGTCTGGTTTGCTCGGTATTACGGGGCAATTAGCGGACCGTCGCGACATTCAAAACGCCGTGAAACAGGGCGACCAAAGAGCAGCGCTTGCGCAAGATATGGAAGCGCATCGCGTCAAGAAATACATAGGCGCGTATATGGCGGTTCTGGGACGCGTGGACGCCCTGGTCCTGACCGCGGGCGTGGGCGAATTCGCTTACTTCATGCGGGAAAAGATACTCAAAGGGCTTGAAGGTATAGGCGTCGTCTACGACGCGGCGAAGAACGAGCTTGCTCATACCCGCAATGCGGAAACCCGTATCTCGGCGGACTCTTCCCCAATCCCGATTTTCATCATCCCTACGGATGAGGAGCTCGTTATGACCGAAGACGCCTACGCGCTCATGCAAGGCTCTTATGACGTTCACACTAAATTCACCTACTCGTTTCAAAGCAAGGACTACGTGAACAAAGAACGCGCCGAGGGTTTGAAAGAAGATTTGAAGAAAAATCCGAAACTATCGGAAATTATCGTTAAATAGGGAGTTAGAACAGGGAGTTAAGATTTCTTGTTCATAGAATAACAATGAACCTGATCCCTGCCTATGAGAACTATGAAAGAAAACACTGACATAAACATAGACGTCCTCTGTGTTGGAAACGCAATGGTTGATATATTCGTGCAGACTGACGGCGCCCTGCTCGAAAAATATGGTATAACCGAGCTGGTTCAGCATATTGAATACGAAAAAGTCGTTGATATTCTCAAGAATTTCTCGAATTACGTTGCTGTTTCCGGTGGGGGCGCGGCAAATGTGGCAAAGATCGCCGGGTTTTTGGGTGTACGCGCCGCGTTTACCGGCGTTGTAGGTCAAGACGAATTGGGCCGCGTCTTTGAAAGAAACCTCATGGGCGCGGGCGTTCGTCTCTTTTTGTTGAGAACGAACAAGCCGACCGGTATATGTATATTCCTCCAACAGCCGAATGAGTGCGCCCACATCGTCGCCGCGCCTTCGGCGTCGTATTTGCTTACAGCCGGCGATGTTAGCGAAGAGTCTATACAAGCGGCGCGTCTCGTGGTTATAGACGGCTTTATTCTGGATAGAGTCGAACTGGTCAAGCGGATCTTCACGCTCGCGGGTAAATACGGCGCCGTGATTGGGCTTGATATGGGTTCCATTGAGATGACGCGGGCTCACGCGAAGGACATCGTTCAATACTGTTCCGAATATCCGCTGATTCTCTTTATGAATCAAGACGAAGCCGCGGCGTTTTATCGCGTGTTCCATGACGATTTAGACGTTGAGGAAGATTTTACCTTTTTAAGAAAGATAAAATCCCGCGTATCTCCTCTCAACCAAAAGATTCAAGCCTATTTCCAGAAACTCACATACGGGGATATTTTCCCCGTTGTCGCGGTAAAACTGGGCGCGAAAGGCGCGATGGTCTTTAGCGGCGGCAAAGCCCACTACGAGGCGACTTTGGCGATAATTCCCCGGGACCCCACTGGCGCGGGAGACGCCTTCTGCGCGGCGTTCCTATCCGCGTGGCTCTGCGAAAGGTCCTTCGCGGACTGCGCGGCTTTCGGCAACAAGGTCGCCCGCGAAGCGCTTGGCGTGAACGGCACGCTCATAGATGGGAATAAGCTGAAAGCTCTCGCTAAATGACGCCTTATCATAATCTGAAAAGACGTCGACGGAATCAGGGAGACGGTATCCACATCCAGAGACCTTTTGTTACGAGGAGCCTGCCTTTTTTGGAAAAATAAACGTCCACGGCGCTTGAAACTTTGATTTCAAGAACGCTGTCGGTGAGGGGAGCCGCAAAGGGCGATGCGCTTATCCACGGCCCGTCTACAGGCGTGGGCAAGGAAAGCGTCTCGCGTTCCGACACATTCACGTATTTCTTGTTGAACCCGCCGGCCGCTGTTTTCTCGCACACCGCATCCCAATCTACAAGCCACAGGTCGTCCTTTGCTTCTTCGAGAACCTTTCGAAACCGCGCCCAGTCAAAGTACTGAGGTTGCCGCTTGGACGAACGGTCGCTGACCTTTGCGAGGTTTAGATAAAATTCGGCTGATACGCCGCCAATCCACGAAAGCGTAATATTTCCGTCTTTCTTGTCAAAGGGAAAAATCGCGCCCGCGCCCTTCAGCGTTTTAGGGCTTACGCCTTCCCAATACGGATACGCGGTAATCGGACTCGCCCATTCCTGTAGAATGTGAATTCTTATATTCTTCGCGGAATCTGTTTCAAGCGTTTCTCGATTACCGTCGCGATTGAGCCATTCTACGCGCCATGACGGCTCTCCGAGAACCTCAAGCCATGCCGCAGGGATTTCCGGCAGTTCCATGCCATAGGACGCGCCAACCAATGTGCTTCCACATGCCGAATAGATAACGCACGCGGCGCCGTACAGAATCTTCCACAAGAATTTCTTCATACCCTATATACGGAAATCTCTCGGAATTTGATTGCTCTTATTTCCTTTTAAAGCGGCGGATCAGAAAATATATTGTTAAGGGAGCGGGCGTAAATTTTCCCGATTAGCGCGAGCGCGAATCGTCAACGCCGCTATCCAGTCCGTCCCGCGCCGAACGAAACTGTCGGATTTAAACGTCTTCAGCGAACAACAGCGCGAAGAGTTTCCCCGATATGGTAAACTGGTTTTCCCGCGAGCGAATCACGGCTATTCCTTCGTCTTTAGCGGCGGAAAGCATATCGTCCGGCAGAGGGCGGGCGTTGCATATAATAATCGCCGAGACGTTTACCAGAGTGGCGACCGCGACCGTATTTTTGTGCGCCTGAATGGTGACGAGCGCTCCGCCTTCTTTGGCGTTAGCTATCACGTCCGAGAGGAGGTCCGACGTATAAGCGCCTGTAATCTCCACATCCTCAAATTCGTCCTGAACGACTTCCGCGCCCAACGCCGCGGCGATTTCCGTTATGGTCATAATATTCTCCCTTATTGCTCCGCCTTATCGGAATTGATGAACACCACGGAACGTACGGTCGTACCTTGATCGACCGCCGAGTCGAGGGAAAACTCGTCTGACACCCGTTTCGTGTTGGCAAGTCCCATACCCGCGCCGAAACCGAGGGACCGCACCCACTCGTTAGCCGTGGACCAGCCCTCCTGTAGGGCAAGATCCAGGTCCGCGATGCCCGGACCTTTATCGGAAGCGACAACCGTCACCTTATCAGGCTGAATGGAGCAGAACATCGTACCGCCGTTGGAATGAACCACCTGATTGATTTCCAACTCGTAGCTGGCGATGGCGATACGCCTGATGATTTTCGGGTCGATGTTCCGTTGTTTCAACGCCTTCTTAATCTCCGTGGACGCCCGTCCCGCGAGTTCGAAATCGTAACGCACCGTAGTAAATTCCATATTCATACAGGCGTTCACGTTCTTTGTATCTTTTTGTGAAATTTTCTCTAATCGGAGAACTTCGCGGTTCATCTCCGTCAAAAGCGTACCAACCACGTCTTTTGACGTGAGGATTCCTACCAATTCTTTTTTCTTGTTAATCACCGGGTAACGTCCATACCGATATTTGTTCAGATAGGAAATGGCGAAGGACAGGGGCATATCGTCCTCAAGAACGATGACGTTTTTCGTCATCCTGTCTTCGACGACGTCTCCTATGAAACCCTGGTCGAGCGCGGTTACAACGTCGTCGATGGACACAAGCCCCACCACGCGATGTCGCTCATCCACGATGGGCACGCCGGTAATGTAATTCTCCCGCATCAGAGCTTGAACGTACCGCATAGTATCGGTTCTATCCGCAGTTATAATCGCGCTCCGCATCACGTCTTTGATTTTGAGTTGGTAGATGAGTTCCAAAACCGCGGACGGAGAATCTACGGCGCTTATAGGAATCTCTTCAGAAATCGTCCCGTTCATAGGCTGCCTCCCAGGAGCTTTTCTATAATATCGGCGACTCCGTCGTCGTCGTTTGTCTTATCGGAAACGGCGTCCGCGATTTTCTTGACGCGCTCGTCGCCGTTGAGCATGGCTACGCCCTTGCCCGCCCATTCGAGCATAGCCGCGTCGTTCATCGAGTCGCCCATTGCCAGAACCTCCTCCCGCTTCACGCCGAGTCTCGCGGCGATTTTTTCGAGAGCGGTTCCCTTGTCGGTCTTCGGCGGCAGAATCTCCAAGAAATACGGCTTGCTCGTAAAAAGAGTGATTTCACCGTCCAGATAGGTATTCAAGATGCTCTCAAGCGGCGGTAAAATCAACGGGTCGCCCGGAACCAACAGCTTGTCGCAACCCTTCGCCACCATGTCTCTAAAGTTGTCGGCAACAACCTGTTTCAAACCAGTGAGTTTCTGGTCGTAAACGGTGAATTCATTGGTCTTTGAAACGAACATAACGTCGTTTTCGTAGAGTTGCACGGCGAAACCTTCGGCCGATACCAAGTCAAACGCGGTAAGCGCCGCTTGCACGGACAGCTTCGTCTCAAAAACGACACGCTTGGTTCCGCTTTCTATGATAAGCGTTCCGTTACCGCAGACGAGATAGTCGTTTCTTTTATGCATACCGAGCAGCCGCGCGAACGGCTCCGTAGCGGCGGGTATTCTTCCGGTCGCCAAAACTATCGCGATTCCCGCTCTGGCAGCGCGCTTCACCGCGTTTCGCGCGCGGAACGAGATGGTGAGGTCGGAACGCAAAAGCGTATCGTCCAAATCTATTGCTATCATACGTATCATAGGGTAAGAATATACCATTTTCTACTTATTTTCAAGACTTTTTTTGCAATTCCCCACGCCTAAAGGCGGCGCGTCGAGGCTCCCGCTACCCCTCAACCAACGCTCGCGCCAAGTCGCGGCGTTAGACGAGCAAACAAAGCGCTAGACTAGAACAAGGAGATTATCGCTTATTATCCCTTTTTGTGGTATACTTGCAGGCATAGGAGAACGATATGGGCGAAGTACGAACAGAAATTACCCTAGTAAACATCAGGGACAAAAACATCGCGGATGAGGGATATATGCCCCAGTCCGAAGTCAGGCGGCTCACGGTCAACGCCGTGGTCGATACCGGCGCGTGGACTCTGGTCATGGGCGAGGAAACCCGCGAGAAGCTGGGACTGCGGGTGAAAAAAACAGGTAAAACCACCGTGGCCGGCGGGGGAACGGTCCCCAGTCAGATAACGGAGCCGGTAACGGTCCATTGGAAAGACCGCGATACCGACTGTAGAGCAGTGGTTATCCCCGGCGAGGAAGACGTCCTCTTGGGCGCGATACCTCTGGAGGGGATGGATTTAATGGTCCACCCGCTAAAGAACGAAGTCGTCGGCGCTCACGGCGACGAGGCGCGCTACGCGGTCAAGTAAAGGCGGCGCGTCGAGGCTCCCGCTCCTATACGCGTACAGTTAATCCATAAAAGTAACCGCGACGGCAAATAAGACTTTAGAGGCGCCGGACTACAGTCCGAAAGTTATAGCCTTTAGTATAGCAATGAGCGATAGGAGGACGCGGGGCGGTAACAAGGCGTCTGACACCAACGCGAAACAAGTGGTGTCAGACACTCTACAGGTCTGTCCCCCTCTCGCTAACGCGCAAGGCGGCTGGAGCGCGGCTAATCCCGCTCAACTGGCGTTAAACGTCAACCTTGCAAACGGCGGATGGGAAGTCATACTCGCCGTAATTCACGAGGCGGGAAAGTACGTCTCGCTTGACCTGTCCGCCTGCGCGATGGACGGAACCGAGTTTGACCCCGGAAGCGGTAACAACGGCGCGTACAAAGTAACAGCGTTGGTACTGCCAAACACGGCGACAAGCATCGAGGGAAAATATTGGGCGTACAATGGTTTCACCATCCTCGCGTCCATAAGCGGCTCGGGCATTGAGACGGTCGGCGAAGAGGCGTTCTACCGGTGCGTGAGACTTGCGTCGGTGAGCCTGCCAGCGGCACCGCCGGCCATAAGCAATATTTTCTATTATACCTACGATTTCAGAAACACGAGCCGCGTCATCGTGTCCGTTCCTACGGGCGCGGTTCCCGCGTACACATCCAAGTGGGGCGTATCCGCAACGACTGCGGCCAACAGCGCCCTAGACGTATACGGTTATGACCACGTCGCCGTAACCATCACGGACGCGGCGGAGTAACAAAGTCGGTGTCAGACACTCACGCTCACGCGGGTGTCTGACACCACAACCGCGGCGCGGGTAATCTTCGGGAGCGAAAACTTGAGTCGGCGCCGCCTGTTGGGAAGGCGTCAAACAGACGAAGCCTGTAGCGTGGCGAAGTAATCCTCTACCGTCTCCGGACGCCTGATTTGAACGACCGAACCGTCTGGTTTCAGGAGGAGTTCGCCGCAACGAAGTTTGCCGTTGTAATTGAAGCCCATCGCCCTACCGTGGGCGCCCGCGTCGTGGATAACGACGACGTCTCCGTTCTCGCCCGCGTCTATTTTCGGCAGCTTCCGCTGAATCGCGAATTTGTCGTTGTTTTCGCACAGACCGCCCACCACGTCGTAGGTTTCGGTAAGCGGAGCGTCTTCCTTGCCCATTACCGTGATACGATGATACGCGCCGTAAAGTCCGGGGCGCATGAGGTCAGCCATACAAGCGTCAAGACCGACGTATTCGCGGTACACGCTCTTACGGTGGAGCGCCCGCGCCGCAAGCCATCCAAAGGGCCCGGTAACTGCCCTGCCCCATTCGGTACGGACGCCAAGCCCCGCGGGAACAGCGGTTTCGTCGTAGGCTTTCTTGATTCCGCCCGCCAACGCCTCGTAATCAACGGCTCTGTCTTCAGGTTTGTAGGGAATACCCACGCCTCCGCCCAAGTTCACGAATTCCAGATGAACGCCGACTCTTTCCTTTATTTCAACCGCGAGTTCGAAGAGCATACGGGCTGTTTCTATGTGGTAATCAACGTTCAGTTCGTTTGAGGCGACCATCGTGTGCAAGGCGAAACGTTTCGCGCCCTTTTCGCGGAGAAGGGCGAATCCCTCGATGATTTGCGGGCGAGTGAACCCGTATTTCGCCTCTTCCGGTTTACCAATGATGGCGTTTCCCGTCTTCAGGGATCCCGGATTGTAGCGGCAGGAGACGATTTCCGGTATTTTCCCGCAGGCTTTTTCCAAAAATTCAATATGGGAAAAATCGTCCAAATTGACGACCGCGCCCAATTCCACGGCTTTGCGGTATTCTTTCGCGGGCGTTTCGTTTGAACTGAACATGACGTCCTCGCCTTTTATGCCCGCCATGTCCGCCAAGAGCAGTTCCGTCAGGCTGGCGCAATCCGCGCCGCAACCCTCGTCCGCCAAAATCCGCAGAATCGCTGGATTCGGCAATGCTTTGACCGCGAAATGCTCCTTATACATGGGAAATAGGGAAAATGCTTTGTTTATGCGCCTGACGTTTTCCCGTATGCCGGATTCGTCGTAAAGGTAAAACGGCGTGGGGTACTTTTCTATGATTTTATCCAATTCGGTTTTAGATAAGGGGAATGTTTTCATAAAGATTATTATACCATAAAGAACAGCGTTATACTAGGCGTCTGACGCCCGCGCAATCGGCGGAGACTCCTTTCGTACAACTCCCGTCGCGAAGTCATAAAACAGACTACTTTTATATTTTAATTGCCTATGTTATACTGTAATAATGGCAAGAGTAAAAATGATGCCATTTCACGTCTTCTACTTCCTCGGATTTTTTACCCGTATCCTTAAATGTTCAGGGCGGTTCATAGTCAAGAGGCAGATTTCGTTCAAGATACTGATAATGCAAATACTCTTTACTTTTGTAGAGGCCTTGGGCATCGGAACATTGTTGGCTATCGGACTGGGCGGCGCGGTGAACGTCATCGTGTCGCCGATGCTCGCCAGTATCTCTCAAGAAAGACTCATCTATCCGGTACTTATCACGCTGATAACGCGAGAATTTGGGCCCTTGCTCACCGCGTTCATCATTGCGGCGCGTTCAGGCACGGCTATCGCCACGGAAATAGCCGGCATGGTGGTCTCCCATGAAATAGAAGCCTACATCTCCATAGGCGTAGACCCCATAGAACACCTCGCGGTTCCCCGCTTCCTCGGCGTTACCATATCGCTCTTCCTCCTCAACATTTATTTCTCAATTTTCGGATTAGCAGGCTCCTTCATAGTCTCCATGTTATTCAATTCCATGCCGCCCGGCGTTTATTTCAACAACTTGTTGCAAGTTTTGAAAGTCAATGATATACTTATTTCTATTATAAAAAGCCTTGTCTTAGGTATGGTTATTTCGTCAGTGGCTCTGTACCACGGATTTGAGGTAGAGCGGGCAAGTACGGAAATTCCGGTTGCTGGGCTCCGCGCTGTTACCGCGTCGTTGGGATGGTGTATATTGTTCGACGTCTTGCTATCGGCCGTCTATTATATCGCATGAGGTAAAGCATGATTGTGGAAATGAAAAACGTCTATTTTCAAGCGCAGGCGCAAGAAATAGTGCATGATTTTTCAATAGGGTTTGAGGAAGGAAAGACGACGGCTCTCGTGGGACCGTCCGGCAGCGGGAAGAGTACGGCGCTGAAGCTTGCGGCCGGCGTCATTGTGCCGAGCGCTGGGAGGGTTTTTTTCCGGGATAAAGATATATGGCGCATGAATAGGGAGCAGAATCTGGCGTTCCGTAAGGAGTCGGCCATGGTCTTTCAAGATTCCGCGCTCTGGGCTAATCAAAGTCTTTATCAGATTATGGAACTGCCCATGAAGCTCCATTTCCCCAAGATGGACAGTAAAGAACGGGATATGCGGATGAACGATATTTTGGCACAGGTGGGGTACAGACGGCAACTTACCTTGCGTCCCGCGCAACTTTCCATGGGAGAGCAGAAGCTCATCGCCTTTGCGCGGGCGATGCTCTGCGACCCTTCGGTGTTGTTCCTAGACGAATGGACAGAGTCGCTGGACGACGCGTCCGCGCAACACCTCATCAACTTTGTGCAGGAACGGCAAGGGCGGAATAATACCATCATCTTCGTAAGCCACGATTTCAGAGCCATTAAAAAGCTCGCCGATTATATTATTATGATAGTAGGAGGAAGTTTGAGTCAGATTTTTACCAAAGAGCAAATTATGAAAGATGAGGATTTGGCTCAACGTCTTCAAGAAGGAATATCACTGTGAAATTAAGGATTCGTTTCGCGGATCAAATCGTTGGAGTTCTCATTATCATTGCCTTTTCCGCTATAGTACTAGTCATTTTTCTGCTTGGCAGTAAACAGCGGTGGTTCGTCGATGACCCGGTCTTTAAGACTTATTTCCTAACCGCATCTGGTCTTGGTGAAAATATGTCCGTGCTTTACAAGGGATTCATTATAGGAAACGTCAAGACGTTTAAGTTGAACGAAGACAACGAAGTTGAAGTGGTCTTTTCTATTCACAAGGAATATATGGATCGCGTGAGGGAAGGTTCTCTGGTTGATTTGAATGTCAGTCCCATAGGATTGGGAAATCAGTTTCTGTTCTATCCGGGGCTTGGCGAAGAGGCGGTCGCCGAAGGCGCTTACATTCCCACAGCCAATTCTGCGCAAGGACAGATGCTCGTTCAACTCGGCTTGTCCTCGATTCCGATAAAAAACGACAGCATCTCGAACATACTCTCCCAAGTAGATACTCTCACCAAGACGCTCAACGTTACCTTACAGGATGTGCAGAACGCGCTTGAAGGAACGGACGCGACGACGCTAGGACGCTCGCTCCAGGGCGTAGAAAACGTCATTGTCGGACTCGACGGGCAGCTGAACCAGGTTATAGACGAACTGCCCGCCCTCATCGCTAATCTCCAGACCCTTACGGCGGAACTCGACGTAACGCTCCAGATTGTCAACGGCGCTTTAGCGGGTACTGACGCTACAGTATTGGGGCGCGCGTTGGGAAGCGTGGATACCGCTCTTGCGGAGCTTGCCCCCAAACTGGGGACCATTGTAGGCAACGTAAATTCTCTCATCGCGCAAATCAACAAGGAACTGCCTGCGACAATGGAGAACGCCAACGGCGTCTTAAAAGAATTGCCCGCGACGCTTACCGAAGTCCAGTCTTTGCTCAATAAGCTTAACGCCCCTGACGGACTGGTGGCGTCCGCTCTCGACGTGAACGGACCTGTCTATACAGGTCTGACTAGCGCCATAGCGTCCATAAACGGTATTCTGAAAGACATAGATACAACGACCAACGTACTCCCCGCTCAAGTACCGGCCATGCTCATGGAACTGCGCTCGTTGCTCAAGAAGGTAGACGACGTTTTGATATCCGTTCAGAACAACCCGATTTTCAAAAACGGCATACCAGACCAAGCGCAAATTCAATCAACCGGTATGAATTCGAGAGGGGTATCTTTCTAATATGCGACTCAAAGATTATTCAACATTCATTATTCTATTTATATTTATCGTTTTCTGTTCTTGCTCTTCCGCGCCGAAGCGCCCGGCGCAAATTGTAACGATGCGGCAGATGGCCGAGGAACAGCTCTTACTGGTAAACGCAGCCGCCGACCAAGGCGACTTCGACAGAGCGCTCGCTCTGTTGGTTGAGGCGAGGCGGCTTGCGGCGAGTACGGACGACCCCAGCCTTCGGGTGCGTACCAAGCTTGCGGAAGGGAATATTCTCGCGGAGCTTGGACGCGGCGAAGAAGCGAGCGCCGCGTGGGACAAAGCGCGGGCCGAGGCGGAAACCTCCGCGCAGACGGAACTTGCGGCGCTGACCCGCATCTATCTGGCGCGGAACGCTTTACTTACAAAAGAAGCGCCCCCCAATGAAGTGAAGGCTTCCGTGAATCGGGAAATAGCTTCTATCAAGAACGACCGCCTCGCTGTCGCTCTGGGTTGGACCGTCGTCGGGCTTGCGGAAAAGGAAATAGGCGGCTTTTCCGCGGCTGAAGCCGCGTTTAAGAAAGCGCTAGACATTCATGCTAAAGACAATTATTTAGAACAAGCGGCTTACGATTGGTATCTTATCGCGTCCACGCGCTCGCTGTCTGGCAACCACGACTCCGCTATATCAGCCCTTGAAACGGCGCTAGAATTCGACAGACGCGCCGAAAATACTTTTGGACTCGCTTCGGATTGGCGGCTCATCGGCGACATACACCAAAAATTCGGCAAGAACGCGGAAGCCGCGGCCGCATTTACTCGCTCAAACGAAATCTTCGCTTCGATGGGGCGGAACCCGTCAGACGACTTCTCACAGGCAGAGCCTGCTCGTTAAAAAGTTGTCCAACTTAAAGCCAACCGAAAAAAACGTTGAGGAGCATACGCGGCCGGTAAGCGGGTTACGCAAAATAAAAAAGGGCGAATTATTCGCCCTTGGGTCTTGAAACTAATCAACTTACATATCGGTCAACGACGTCGCATAGTTCCACTCGTTCATGCGCTTGGGCGGGCGAGGTCTCACCGCGTCCGATTTGAGGGTAACAATCAGCTCGATGCGTCCCGCGTCAAAAATATCTGAGTCGCCCGCGTTCGGCGCTTTGAATATATTCTTGTCCGCGCCCTTGTTCAGGTTGGCGGACGTGTAGGCGAGGGTGAAACAGGTATATGGGATGATGTTGGCGTCCGCTTCAAGGCGGAGTTTGAGGACCGAGGCGCTGTCAAGATAGGCGCGGATAGCCGGCGTGAGCGGTATGTTCTTGACGCTCATGTCGTAAGAGAAACGCCCCTGCGCCTGCCACCAGTTCTTGACATCTACCTCCTTGGTCAAGTTGTAGACCCGGGCTTCCAATAGCGCGCCTATCTTATTATGGAAACCCGCGTCCCCGTCCGGCTCTTCAAAGCGGAATAACAGATCCAGGTCTTCCTCTTCCGAATAAGCCGCATAAGCTTGGAAGTAGGCGAATTTCAGGATTTTGTTGGTTTCATACCGATAGTCTTGATTGGCGATGCCTTTTGTTTTTCCTGCGCCCCATAATTCATTCCAATCGTCGCTCACCCAGCGCATTCCGCTGAACTGAAACACGAGACCGCCGCCGAATTTAGCGGTGAATTTGTTATCGTGAGCGTTGTCCGCTATCTTGCCGTCAAAGGCGAATACCGGAGACAATACGAAGTTATCCCTTCCCAGATAGAAGCCCGCGTCCGCTTTCGCGCCGAAGCCTATGTTCTTGGAGTCGCTAGCCACGTTTTCCCATCCGAAGCCCGCTATGGCGTTTCCTGTAAGACTGAACGTAAAGGGATGCTCGTCGTCCGTAAAGACCCCAAACGGCGTTACGCCGAAGTCAATGACGCCCGCAAACGCGTTATTGCCGTCTGCGCTTACGTCGGAGTTGACGTTGCCTTCGGAAAGCATGGTGAGGTAAACGTTGAACAGGTCTTCTTTTACATAACCGCCGTAAACCAACGCGCCTCTACTCGTTGAATACGCAGTCTTGTTTCCCGCGCTCGTCGAGTTGTAGTAGAGTCGTCCCAAATCGTCGTCGCCGAGGGGGATAACCATATTACCGCCTGTTATCGTACCGATGGGGCTATTCGAATCGCTTTGAGTATCGCTCAAGCCGCCTATGAGATTGCCCGCTTGCGTGAAGAAGCCTATGTGCGCGCCGCGTCCGGCGATTTCAGCCAGCCATGCGGGCCTGTTGTTTTCAACCGCCGCTTCGTTCTGGCTCCAACTGTTGATTCTGGTGGTGAAATTCATCAACTTAAACTTGCCCGTCCATGCGTTAGGATCAAGCTCGCGGGGAACTTCGTAGAATTTCGGGGTCGCGTAATGGCTGTCCACAAAGGCGAGATTGAAAGAAGCGTACGTGTTATCTGAACCGCCGTAATCGCGGAATCCGCCCGCTCCAGTCTGAAGGTTGTACCCTCCGGAGAAGATGCTTTGAATACCAATCCAGAACCACGGCGTTACGCCGCCGTGGTCTTGAAACTGCGGGGTCGGCGTGATAACGTCCTTGTCGTCCTGAACCTGCGCGAAAAGCGCAAACGTTACGCCCGCCATCGCTAATACGGCAATAAATTTCCGCATAAAAATCCTCCTCATTATTTTGTCAAACCGCTCGTTTGTCCACCGATAGACGCAATAATCGCGAATTATATTCATTTTCGGTTTGACGTTGCTTTTCATTAAACGATAAGGCAAGGCGTCTTTAAAATAGGGTATTTTTCTTAAAATGCAAGAGGCGGCTTAGGAAGCGTTTCTTCCTAGCCGCCTTCCAAACTGTTCTTATAATTGCCGCAACAGGACATCGATGAATTCCACTACGAGCGGCTCGCCGATATAGCGCGCCTTTATGCCTTCAAGGTAGAGCTTACGGGTGTTTACGCTTTCTATGCGTAGAACCGTACTCACAATAGAAGAGACTTTTTCTATGCCTTCCTTGTTCGCCGCGTAAACTAAACCGTCTGTTACGGCTTTTACCCTATCCGCGAAGTCGGGGAGAGAAGCTCGCGCCTCTCGCGTCTTCAAGAAGGTTTCCAGTTCTGGCAGGCGCATCGGCCGTCGCTTGTATTCGGCGAAAGCGTCCTGCAACGCGATGTAGGCGTTGTAGTCCGGTCTGATTCTGTTGTAATTGTTGGTCATTTCGGTCAGGCTGTCATTCGTTTCTTGAACCGTTTGCGTCAACTGACTCTTTTCAGTCTCCAGTTGCGCGATGCGGTTTCGCAAAGACTCGGCGGCCGCGGAGTCGGACATACCAGTCTGCCGAAGCTGCGCGTTCTCTTCCTCCAATTCGGCGACGCGGTTTTGTAAAGCCGCCTCTTGGTCCGCTTGACGGAGCCGCGCGTTCTCCGCTTCTAGTTCCGAAATACGGCTTTGTAAAGCGGCCGCTTGAGTGGAATTCGCGGCGTTTGTATCTTGCGCCTCTTGTCGGAGCCGCGCGTTCTCCGTTTCTAGTTCCAAGATGCGCGACTGTAACAAAGCGGCTTGTTCGGAGGCGCTCGTTTCCCTGTCCATTGTTCCTTGACGCATCGCGACGTTTCCGGCTTCTAAGTCGCGGGTCAACTGCTGTAGGCGGCTGTTTTCAGCCTCAAGCGCCGCGATACTGGTCTCTAAATCGGTTATTCTGGCAAGGCTTGCGGCGTTTTGCGCGTCGAAATCGTTACTGGCGTCGTTTAGAGCCTGATTAAGACGGGCTATTTCCGCGCTGTTTTCCGCGATTTGCCTGTTCAGGCTTTCAATAAGCGCAGTGTTGTCCCGATTCGCCGTTTCGGCCGCGGAAAGCGCTGAATGGAGGCTCTCTAGTTCGTCCAGATTCCGAAAAGCCGATATGCCTTCAATGAAGGCTGTATTTTGGGCTTCGGAGAAGCCCAAATCGGTTCCCGCATCCCTATACGACGTCAGCGCCGCATCCCAATTCTTCTGAATAGCGTCGACCCGCGCTCGCTCTATCGCATCTACCGCCCGCGCCAAGTTCGCCTGATAATCCGGCGCGGGAGGCGGAATACTTACCGTGAAAGCCCATGACGGCGAAACTGGAGCGACAAGCCCCTCATTATCTTGATATGAGATTCTCCAGAAATATTGTCCAGCTTGTAAAACGTTTTCACGAGGGTTGTATATGAAGAAATTGTCCCGCGTCTGTTGTGAAATAACAGGAGCGCTCATATCGCGAGAGGTTGAAATTTGCACAGTGTAAGATACCGCTTCCGATTCGTTTCTCCATGAAAAGAATAGGTCCGCGCCGTCGGCGCGGGCTGTCAAAGCGGCGCCGTCCACGGGCGATAGGAGTTCCGGCGTGTTCAGAGTCGCGATTTTGCTGACGCGGAAAGTAGAAGGACGGGTAGCCGATAATGTAGTTTCCGCTTCAAAGCCGTCTGGGAACATCGGACGCACCTGCCAATACCACACGCCTTCGGCGAGTCCTGAATACAGGATGGAGTTACCTGTCGCCTCCGCGGAATATACAGGGTTGAGCATTTGAGGGTTGTCCGAGACGATGAATTGGTAGGAGACGGAAGCGTCAACCGCGGCGGACGCCTCCCAATTAAAGCGGATAGACGGCAGTGTCGTCTTATAGGTAAAGATTTTCCCTGCGGTCGGTGAAACCGGGGTAAGAGAGGGAGCGGCGATAATCGCAATCTTGCCTGAAGCCGCGGCGTTTACGTTGCTAGACTCCGCGCTGAACGGATACGCTCGCCAATACCACGTCCCCGTCGCCATCTCCACGGTTTGATTCGTTACGCCGTCGTCTAAGTCAAAGCTGTTCGCCAGACGGGTGAACCTACTGTCCCGCGCTATTTCGAGACGGACGCGTTCGGCTCCTGAAAAACCCGCGGTTCTCCATGAAAAGGTAAACGGCACAGGCTCGTTATTTTGATTGACCATACGGACGTTCGGTCTTGGTTGAAGCACGGTTACAGAAGGCGTCTGCGCCACTTCGCCCATGCTGGTGACGGACATAGCCGTCCCCGCGGCCGCATTCTGCAGTACCCCTTCGGCCGTCGTAACGTCGGCCGCTCCTTCAACAACCTGCATATTGAAACTGGATTCCTCGCCCAAGCCCGCGGTGATAAGACTTCCTGCTTCGACTTTGACCTCGACTCCCGCTGAAACCAATGTAAGCGCGGATTTGTCCGCGGATTGCACATTGATGTTTCCACCGGTAAGCTCCAGACGGGTACCGTCTTTAGTCGACTGCACCTGAACCAGACTATTTTCTCCAAGTTCTATGCGGTCGCCGGAAGGGAAGACGATGACGGCTTCGGAAAGGTCCGCAGTGTGGATGACGTCTTTGTTGTAGATAGGCGAATTGTTCTTGAGCGACATCCATGCGGTTCTGTCCCCAAAACGGCGTTGGGCGATATGGTTTTTGAAGAGAATGTAGCCTATGGGTTTCTCGTTTTGCTTAGTTACGGTTGCGTTGAGGTTACGCAAGAACAGAAAAACCGCAACGGCTGTTCCTAAGGCGCATAAAATGGTAAATACGATGTTGCCGAACATTTCGGTTTTCGGATTTAGGTTGACGACTTCACTCTTGTAAGACTTTAGTCTTCTTTTCATAAAACGCCTCCTCGTTTCTCACTTACAACGATTCACGTTTAAATATACAACTCATAACTCGTTTTGTCAACCCGTTCTATAAAATAGCGGTCGGCGTAAAACAAATAACGGCTTGCAATAATCAAGAATTCGGTATAAAATAAGGCTATGATAAACGTAAAAACTCGTTTTCTTGCAATTACCGCTGTTCTTTTACTTTTTTTACCAAGGGGCGTTTCGCTTTTCGCTCAGGACGACCGTCTCACTCTGAAAATCGCGGTTACCGGCCCTGGCGACGAGCTTTATTTTTGGTGGGGACATATCGCTCTGGTCGTGGAGGACTCTGCTAAAGGAACGTCTCTCTTCTACGATTGGGGGGTTTTCTCCTTTGACGAAGAGGACTTCTTTGTTGATTTCGCTTTTGGACGTCTTACCTATTTATGCGCCGTATCTTCGGCTGAGCGTAACTTCAGGCGTTATACCGAGACGAACCGCGACATAACGGTCTACACGCTTGACCTTCCGTCTGAAGCGAAGGAGAGAATCAAACGGCTTGCGGAAGACAACGCGCTCCCGGAAAACCGCGCCTATGAATACCACCACTTTTACCAAAACTGTTCCACCCGCATCCGCGATATTCTGGATATCGCGGTAGACGGGCAATTCAAGCAAGAATTCGGAGACGCGCCTGGGCGTTATACCTTGCGCCAACACGTCCGCAGGCATACATGGTTCTCCCCGTTTATGGATTGGCTTCTCAACTTCCTAATGGGGCAGGACATCGACGTCCCTATAACTATCTGGGACGAGATGTTCCTACCTTCCGAAGTGGGCGAGCGTATCAAAGACTTTTCGTACATCGACGAGAACGGCGCGGCGCGAAAACTGGTATCCGCGATTGAGGTATTAAACAGGGCGGCGAATCGACCGCCGGTACTGGACGTTCCGCGTAGGCAGTGGGACAGAGAACTGGCGGCGGGGCTTCTGCTTGCGGTCGTCTTTGCGTTCTTTCAGTTCTTGCAACGGCGCAAGCCGCGTCTGGGACGCGCTTTATTCGGCTTGAGTCAGAGCGCGATGGGACTTTTCTTCGGAATCGCGGGACTTACCTTGTTCTTTATGACGTTCTTCACCAACCACGATTACACCTACCACAACGCTAACGTGATTTTCGTCAATCCTCTGCTATTAACCGCGGTTCCCTGCGGAATCCTCTACGCCTTTTGCAAAGACGAAAAAAAACGCTTCGTTTCAGAGACAGTTCTGCGCTGTCTGTGGACCTACGTATTTTTAGGCGGCGTGTTGACGATGGCGATAAAGTTATTTCCGGGCTTTTACCAGCAGAATCAGGTAACGCAGGCGCTACTCTTGCCCTCCGCTCTGGTATTAAGCAGGCTTTTTAAATACTTCACGAGGGGCGTTATTTGAAAGCGGCGACCTCTTTCGTACAACGCCCGTTGTGAAGTCGTCCTATAGGCTTTGCTTGTTGAATTTCTCAAAGAATAGGCTATAATAATAGTATCGCCATTAAAACAGGAGAAAGACATGAAAAAAGGCTTATTATTCGTACTAGCGGCGCTTATCGCGCTCGCCGCATACGGGCAGAAGAAGGAGAGCCTTGCGTTGCTCCCCTTTACCGGCGGGCAGACGAGCGACGGGGAGTACATCGTGCAGGCGTTTGCGCGGCAGAGGGAATTGCGGGAAGCGTTCAACAAAGTAACGCTGATAACGCGGACGACTCAAGCGTTTATGCAGTTTGAGCAGAGGTTTCAACGGATGTCCGGGCTGACGGACGCGGATACGATATTCGAGCTTGGCAAGCAACTCAACGCGACGCATGTGATAGCAGGATACATAACGAAGTTGGGGAATCAAAACCTTGTGTTGGTGAGCATACTGGACGTGGAGAGTTTGCAACAGATAGCAGGGGACTACCGAACCTATGCGAATATCGAGGAAGTAGCGGGGATGATACCCGGTATGGCGAAGAATCTGGCGCGGTATGCGGCGCGGGACACGAGCGAACTGCCTGGGTTATCGGTGCCGCCGTTTGACAACGTGAACGGAGTGAACGAGAGCGACGCGCAAGTCTTGGCGCAGATACTAGCCATAGGATTGGCGAACGGGAACGCGTATACGGTACTGCCGCGGACGGACAGCTTGGCGAAGGTGCTTGAAGAACATAGGCGGCAGAGGACTGGGGAGACGGACCATGAGCGGGTGAGGCGGCTTGGACGGGGGAGGAACGCGCAGTATGTGTTGGCGAGTTCGGCGCAGAGACTAGGGAGCCTGACGAGTTTTACTGCGGATGTGCTAAACATACAAGACGGCTCGTACAAAGACGGAGCGGAGGAGCAGTACCGCGCGTTCAGCGAAGGGATAGATTTGATGCCGAAGTTAGCGGCGGCGCTAAACGGGACGCCCGTCAGCGGCGGCGGAGGTTCGCCGCCGCCCGCGAACATGGTACGGATAGCGGGCGGAACCTTTACTATGGGCAGCCCCGCCTCGGAAGCGGGGAGATACGATAACGAGATTCAGCATACGGTAAGGGTGAGTTCGTTTTATCTGGGGAAGTACGAAGTAACGCAGAAGGAATGGCGGGACGTGATGGGTACCAACCCCAGCCGATTTAAGGGGGACAATCTGCCGGTGGAACAAGTAAGCTGGTTTGACGCTATAGAATACTGCAACAAGCGGAGCGTCAAGGAGGGACTTACCCCTGCCTACACCATAAGCGGGAGCGGGGACAGCCGGACGGTAAGCTGGAACCGCGCCGCCGGCGGCTACCGTCTGCCGACCGAGGCGGAGTGGGAATATGCCTGCCGTGCGGGGAGCACGACGGCCTATAACACGGGGGCTGGTATTACCACTTCCCAGGCGCGGTATGGCGGTAGTTATGGCGGAAGCGGCGAAAGGGATAAGACAATCGCGGTAGGGAGCTTTGCTCCCAACGCGTGGGGGCTGTATGATATGTACGGGAACGTGTGGGAATGGTGCTGGGACTGGTATGGCGGATATAGTTCCGGGAGCCAGACGAATCCGGCGGGCGCGTCCTCGGGGTCTAACCGCGTGGCTCGCGGCGGGAGTTGGAACGCTTCGGTTCAGTACGTCCGTTCCGCCGGCCGGTACTACGGCGCGCCGTCCGGCCGGTACCATAGCCTGGGCTTCCGTGTCCTCCGCCCCCAAATGTAAGTTAGGAGTGGGAAATAAGTTAGGAGTTAGAAGGGAGGAGTGAGGAGTGGAAGATTGTTGTGCGGGGGCGATGCGCAACAGCGGGGGGGAGGCGTAGCGTCGGGGGCTTGTTGCGTGAGCGCGTAGCTTCGGGGGCCACCTGGGGCGGGGGCGGGGAAGAAGAGAAACCACGGAGGGCACGGAGTAACGCGGAGTTTCTGTTACCAATCGGGTCTTCTCTCCGTGAAACTCCGTGTGCTCCGTGGTTATTCTTGGGACGGGGGTCTGTCCCCCGGCGAGTGTACGGCG
>JAIRKH010000121.1 GCA_031260245.1 Treponema sp.
TCCCTTTTCGGACATGGGCAAGGATATTTTCCATAAATGAGCCGGGGATTGTTTCTAGCGCAAACGGTACTTTTAAGTATCCGATTAAAATACTAGCTATTGTCTCTAATTGGGACTTCTCAGAAAAATTATGATACATTATCAAATCCTTTAAGCAGTTCCGCAGGGGTAACATTTAGGGATTTACAAAGTGTGAAAATAGTCGTTATCGTAGGGTTTCTGATGCCCTTTTCAAGATCGCTGATATACGTTCTGTGTAAATCCGACATTTCCGCTAGTTTTTCCTGAGATAGTCCGTTTTTTTGCGTTCATTTTTTAAAATTATCCCAAAATTTATAAGATTGTATTCCATAGTTAGGCATACTTTGTGTGTATAGAGACTATAAGTCTACAGACTATGAGTTACGTCATGAGAATTTTTTAAAAATGGACAAAAATTTACCGGAACGCCCCCACCGTCCATGGCAGGGGGCTATTGGTTGTATGGGACAAAAAAACGGCGCATAACAGGACTGTATATGCTCCGCGCCTACGGCGCTACGGGGGGGGGGTTCCGGCTGGGCTAGGTCATTTCGCTACGCTTCATTCCCACGCCGTTGCTCCGGCGCATTTTGCCGCCATGGTCTTGCTACGCAAGCCCTTATTCGGGCTACAAAAACGTCGTAAACAGCCGGAACGTTAGGCAAAGTTTTATGATAGTATTTTGAAAATATCGACGACCAGTCGCAACTCCGTTTATGCCTCTGCTTCAAGTAAAAGGAGGGTTTTCAGCCGGAAGCGGGCTACACTATCACGGCCAGAGGCTTTTCAAAAAAGCCCTTGGTCGTGGGCAGGGCGTCCTTGGCGCGGGGGGAGATTGCGACGGCGTCCCGCAAGGAGCGGGCGGCCGCCTTGAAAAGCGCTTCGATTTTATGGTGGTCGCTTCTGCCGCGCAGGACATCGAGATGGAGAGTTAATCCGGCCGCGGAGGCAAAACCCTGCCAGAAATCCGCGACTGTGTCGGTCTGAAAAGAAAATCCGCCGGAAACGAGAGGCGTTCCTGTCAAACCAGCTTCAAATACGAGAAATCCTCTACCCGATACGTCCGCCGCGGCGCGGGCAAGGGTCTCGTCCATGGGAAACAGACAGAATCCGCATCGAACTATCCCTTGCTTGTCGCCTAGAGCCTTTATGAAACACTGCCCCATCGTAATGCCCGTGTCTTCGACCAAGTGGTGCTGGTCAACGTCAAGGTCTCCCGCGGCCTGAACTTCTATGTCAAAAAGCCCATGCTTGGCAAAAGTGTTGAGCATATGCTTCATAAAACCTATCGGATAATCAAGCTTGGCGTTCCCACCGCCGTCAAGGTTCAATTTCACATAGACGTCCGTCTCTTTTGTAGTTCTGCGGAATTCCGCTTGTCTGCTCATGGTTACTCCTTCTTATATAGGAGTAAGGTTTAACCCTACTCCTTGCTTTCTATTTATTAATCCTATACCAATCGGACACTCGCGCATCTAGGGAACGGATGTCAGCTGGGTCTTCGACTCTGATGTATTCATGCATAAATGGGAGAATCACCCTTTCTTTGAGTTGCGCCCAGTCGTGGGGGAGGATGGCGGATGGAACGAGGGAAGCGTCAGGCGGTATATGCCCCAAGAGGCTCGAGTAGAAGCGCGGGAAAATGTCTTCGGTAACGGAACGGAGGCTTGAGAAGCCTCCCGCTATGCCGAAGACGGACTCGTTTATTTGGAGTTCCCTGCTATTTTCCAAGAGTCGGTGTTGGGTTTCCGGTTGGAAAAACCATTGGGTGAACGCCACTGTTCCTTTACGCGCCTTTGTTTCGTTGTAGATGCCGTAATACACCGAACTCTCTATAAGGGGAATGTTGTCATTTTCTGAAAGCCATCGGAAATCGAGAACAGAGCGCGTTTCGCTGTCTATGGTGAATAACTCGGCGCTATTCATGTATGAGAAGAGGACTCGTTCTTGCGCGGTTCGTTTTGCGGGTGTGTCGAAGAAGTACCTAAACGCGAAGTCGTCCGTTGCTTGGAAGCTGGAATTCGCCTCTAGGATCCAAGTTCGGTCAAAGTCAAGGGCTTCTCTCATCGCTTCCTCGTCCCACGAGAGAGGGTCGCCTTCTCTGAATTGAGCGTCGCGGAGAACCGCGCTTATAAAGAGAAAGTCGTCGTCCCAGTCGGGAGAAAAACCCATTCTTGTATAATCGCCGCGTCGCATCCGATTATAGGCTTTTCCTCTTTCCTTTATTTCATCCAAACTTATGGTAAAATTTGAAGAAACCGTATTGCTTTGCGCAAAAACTATAGCGGGAACATTGAATGACACGGGCAGGAGATACTGTTCTCCCTCTATGACGCCCGGCTCAAGTAATTTCGGATAAAATCCGTCTTCACTCACGATTTTCTGGGTGAACAAGGCGTCCAGCGGGGCGAAAAGGGTTCTTGTGGAAGCGCTTCTGAGCCAGCTTGACGCCACAATGTCGGGATACTCGGTTGAATTCAAAAGCTGTTGACTCGGAAATTCAAAATACCGTACTTCCGCTTTGTAATCGGCTTGACTCGCGTTAAAAGTCTGCGCGTAAAAGGCGAATTCTGGTCTATCTGTCCAAATCATTATTATTTTCGACTCAAATATCGAACAGGATAAAGTAAAAAAGGTAAAAATTATTGCAGGGTATTTCCACATAGGCGTCAATATTCGTTACAGTACGCTTTGCAAGAACTGGCGCGTTCTTTCGTTGTCGGGCGCGGAGAATATTTTCTGCGGGGCGTTTATTTCGAGGATGGCGCCGTCGAACATGAATACCACCTTATCGGCGACTTCGCGGGCGAAACCCATTTCGTGGGTTACCACGAGCATAGTCATACCGCCCTGGGCGAGTCCTTGCATCACGGCGAGCACCTCGCCCACGAGTTCCGGGTCCAGCGCGGACGTCGGCTCGTCGAAGAGCATGACCTTCGGCTCCATCGCGAGCGCTCGCGCTATTGCGACTCTCTGCTGTTGGCCGCCCGATAACTGGGACGGATAAGCGTCCGTCTTGTCCGCGAGCCCTACCTTTTCGAGAAGAATCAGCGTCTTTTCGCGGGCCACGTTCGTCGGGGTCTTCCGTACATGCACTAGAGCCAACATAACGTTCTCAAGCGCGGTCTTGTGTGGGAAAAGATTGAACCGCTGAAATACCATGCCCACTTCCAGAAGCGCGGCGGTCCGCTCCACGGCCGGCGTCTTCGCTTTATTTACGCCGTTTTCGCAGTCAAAGAGCAGTTTGCCGTCAATGTAGATTTGCCCTGAATCAATCTCTTCCAGTCGGTTCAGGGACCGCAGGTACGTTGACTTTCCCGCGCCTGAAGGTCCTATGATGCATACGACCTCTTTCTCCGATACGTCGAGAGAAACGTTCTTTAAAACATGAAGCGGACCTTTGCCACCGTGAAACGTCTTGTCAACATTGATGGTCTTAACCATTGTTTTAGCCATCGTCGTTCCTCCTTATTCGTAGACCGAGTATTTTTTCTCAAGCTTGTGGAAGACAAATGTGAATACCGCGGTGATAATCAGGTAGAGAATCATAGCCGGTATGTAGACGAGCGCCGACGCGTCTGACGACGAAATGGAGCGAGTAATTTTAGTAATATCGGAAAGCGCGATAATCGACACCAGAGAGGCGTCTTTCAACATCATAATGAATTCGTTGCCGACCGGCGGAATGAGCCTACGCACCGACTGAGGGATGATAACCAGTCGCATCGTCTGCGCGTAGGACATACCCAGCGCGCGCGACGCCTCGAATTGCCCCTTATCAATGCTCTGAATCGCCGCGCGGATGATTTCCGCGCAATAGGCCGCGGAGTTTAAGCCAAAAGCGATGAACGCCGCGACGAAACGGTTGTTTATAGTTAAAAACGGGGTGATTTGCGGCAGTCCGTAGTAAATGAAGTAGAGTTGCATCAACAAGGGCGTACCTCTAAAGAAAAAAACGTAAGCGCTACAGAGCTTGTTCAGAACGACGTTCTTTGACATTTCACCCAAGGCGAGGAACAGACTCAACACCAGCCCCGCGGAAACCGCCAGTAATGTAAGCGATATTGTAACTTTTGCGCCTTCCAAAAGCTGGGGTATCCATAAGATAATCTTATTTAACAAAGTCAAAATGTTTCCTTTTCGATTAGGAGCAGGGGCGAACTTTTTGTTAGCGAGCGGGTTATTGCAAACCAGCTCCTAACGATACCCCCGCTTTAATCTTTTTTACTTACTCTCTCTTGCCGCGCTGACCATATCCATCTTGAATACGTCTTGGGAAATCTTGAGCATGGTCCCATCGGCGAACATGGAATCGAGCGTCTTGTCTATCGCCGCGGTGAGCGCGTCGTTTCCTTTCTTGAGGCATATACCGAAAGTTTCGTCTGCGGTTCCTTGCCACACTATCTCGAAGGGCGAATCTTCGGGCGCGATATAGTCGAATGCGACGAGGCTGTCGCACACAATGGCGTCTACGCGGCCGATTCTCAATTCGTCGAAGCAGTTGAGAACCTTATCGTATTCCCGCGGGGTGAATTTCAGACCGTCCTCCGCAAGCTTCGTCATATAGATGTCGGTGGTCGTCTCCGCCTGGTACGCTACTTCGAGTCCTCCGAGTTCATCCGGCGACTTTGCCGTAATTTCCGTATTCTTCAACAGAACCAGAGCTTGGGCGTTTCCGATGTAGGGCTTGGTGAAGTTGTAGTTGGCGAGACGTTCCGGCGTTACGGTAACCGCGGACATGATGCAGTCGTATTTGCCTGTATCTACGCCCGCGAAGATGCCGTCCCACGCCGTATCAACATACTCAATCTTCAACCCCAGCCGCTCCGCAATGATTTTCCCCATCTCGACGTCAAAGCCCAAAGGCGTTTTGCCGTCAATGTCGAGGTACTCCATGGGCGGATACCCAATCTCCATCCCAACAATCAAAACTCCGGGTTGGATGGTCGGGATAGCCGACTGCGCTCCAGTCTGCGTCGCCGCGGGCGCAACTTCCGAATTGACCGTCTTCTTTTGACAAGAAGACAATCCCACAACCGCCGCCAAAAGCATAGCAACGGTAAGAAAAGCGAGAAACGCGATTCTTTTCTCCATAAGTAAGATTCCTCCTAATTTGAGAGTATATCTATTCACCGCCTTTTATGCAAGAGGTACTATAATTATATAGTAGCGTATTTATTTTTGTCGGCGACTGCGAGGACAAGCTTTACTTGTTCCCTCGCGCCTACAAGCGTAGCCGTCAAGACGGAGACAGCGGGATCGTCAAACTTCGTCCTATAATGAAGTTATAGAACAGGCGAAGCCTGCTTGTATAAATCTTATTTTTTTAGTTATAATTGGTTTGAGGAGTCATTGAAAACATTAAAAACCTAAAAAACAACCATACAAGGGATGATTTCCCGTATGAAATCCCCTATCATCGTTTCAAAGAATTCATCGCTTTGGACGCGGACAGGTTTGCGGTTCTGAAAATCCTCCTCGAAGAGCTTAATTTGAAGTTCGTCGTAACAAGAATCGATGGGAACAGACACTTTTTTATTTATCCTGAAAGACTGGGTTTCGAGCCAATTATTGCGTTGCTTGGGTATCCGCCTGTGGCTATTCTGCGGAAAATAGCGAATTGTAGGACTATTTTGGTTGCTCACTACGACCGCGTTAAGGGCAGTCCGGGCGCAAATGACAACAGCGCCGCGGTTTTCGAGCTTATCAAGGCGGCGCTGACGCTCAAAAGGAATGATATTGGCAATTGGCTCGTCATATTTACCGATAAAGAGGAGCTTTCCATCGGGGAGAGCCTCAAAGAACAAGGCGCTTATTCACTAGCTAAAGCCCTAAAAGAGGTACTCATTGACAAAACGCACGTTTTCATTTTTGACTGTTGCGGCGTGGGCGATACCCTTATTATTTCTACAGCAGTCGACCATCTCTTGCAGAACGAGGAGAGCGCGAACTTCGCCCGTTCGCGTCATCTCGTGGCGCAAATGCGAGAGCGCGCGCTTGCGGCGGCGCGGAACATCCGCCTTGAACGGGTGTTGCTCACGCCGACGCCGTTCTCCGATGACGCGGGTTTTTTCCGCGCAGGTCTTGCGGCTCAGACCGTCACGGTTCTACCTGCGCCCGAAGCGTCCGAACTTGTCTCGCTGTTACGCCTAAAACCCGAATTGGCGGTCGCTCTAGTTAGTGAACAAGACGGAATAGAAAAAGACTTCATCCCCAAGACATGGCTTTGTATAAACGGTCCCGACGACCGCTACGAAACGCTTACCCCACGAAACTTCCAGAAAATAACCGACTTCGCTCTTGCTTTGGCCGGCGCGTTTTAAGGGTTTTTTCACATTGCTTTTTCTATTTCAACTGTTCACGGGCAAATTCACGGCGTTATCCCGTATGCCAGGCGCCGTTTGCATTACCTATATGTCCGTCGATTCGCTATAAAGAACCTCGCCGGTTTCCACGCTCAAGGACTTTATGGTAAGTTTGCGCTGATAACCCGAACCGGTGATGGAAAACGTTACGATGATTTCCACCCCCAACATCTTGCCGATACCCGCATAAGAATCATCGCTCACCTCTCCTGAAGCCTGATATTGCTTTTCCGCATTTATGACCTGTAAATTCTGCCGGTCCAGAACAATTACGCCGCTACCCACGAGGGAGTCTGTTATTTCACGGATAATGACGTCAATCCTGTCTGTTGCAAACGTGGATATGTTGAGCAAAGAAACACGCGAACCGGCCGGAAGAGAGGCGAGGAGTCCTGCAGACGCTTTTCTGACGGCTAGAGACTGAGCCGACACGCCAGTTTGGTTCGCCGCGGCCGCCTCGTTTTGACCGCGGAACTCTTCCAGACGGGCCAGCTCCGCGCGGGCTTTGGTATACCCGGTGGCGTTTACGAGATCGGACATGAGGGAAATCGCCGCGGACAGCCCGTCCAAGGGTTGTGTTAAAATAGCCGCGTTGTAACCCGCCGGTAGACTGCGCGTTTCCTTGTAAATTGCGGCATAGGACTCTTGCGCCGCTTTCACAGCTCCTGCCTTTACTAGGGCGTTGGCTTCTTTCATCCTAGCCTTGAGCGCCTTGTCCTTCGAAGTCTCCTTGTCCATCGTCAACTTCTCCGTGGACGTCCAAGGCGCTATCTCGCGGTTAAAGTTTTGCAGTCTACTCTCGGCGGTACGCCTGGCCATATCAAAACCTGGTTGTAAGTTGGCGCTGTTCTCATTTCTATCCTGCGCTACGCCGGATATCTTCCTCTCACCGATAACAGTCCCGTCTCGTTCGCGTATTATGCGATACGTGAACTCAATGGATACTTTTCGGTCATAGACCGTCACCTGGTATTCAACACGCGCGCCGTCGTCCGTCTTCCTGGTACGCTTCTCCGCATGGGAACCGTTTTGCACCGTATAGTCGTTGACCGTCCCGGTAAGAATAGCGTCTACCATGCCCGTGTTCGGCGTGTATACGACAGGTTCCACCAGCTTAAACTTGCCCGTCCCGCTGATTTTCTCCTTGAATATGCTTGTCAACGACGCGGCGAGCTGTTGTCGGACTCCCGATCCTTCGAAGGGCATGACCACCAGCCGTTCAATGCCGTTTGTGTCCATCCCCGGCGGGTGGTTGACGATAATCGGTATGGAAGTCGAGCACGAAACGAAGAACGCCGCCCCCGCGACAAGCGTTCCCAAAAGTAACATAAGCTTTTTCATTTGAAAAACTCCTTTTACGGATTTTATCCGCACAC
The DNA here is from genome assembly GCA_031260245.1 of Treponema sp. GTDB lineage: Bacteria > Spirochaetota > Spirochaetia > Treponematales > Breznakiellaceae > JAIRKH01. The sequence continues at coordinate 7,763 of JAIRKH010000121.1, forward strand.
TGTCTTTCCATCCGTCTAATTTATATACGAGCCTTATAAAGCGGGAAATGAATACTGTATAACGAGATGAAAAAAGAGAAATCCCTAATTTGCGTGCAGTATATACGCGACTTTTGACAGGCAGAGAGTAAATTATTGAAGCGTTATATTTCGCGTTCATGGAAGAAATGATATAACGCATGCGCGGTTTTGTCAAAGGCTAAAATGGGCTTAAAACCCGCAAAGCGAGTTTTAACTACTTGACAATAAGCGGTAATGCAGATAAAATTACTGAATAAGGATGTCATATGACCAAAAATAATGCGATAAAAGTATTTGTTCTTTCAATCGTCATATTTGTATGCTACGTCTGCGTGTGTTTCTTTAACTTCAGGGTTTTAACCTCTCCTCTCTTTCAAAAAAAGACGGTATTTAGTGAAGTCGCTTTCGTTAAATACGAGAAGGACGGAAACCTATACGTCGTCGATTCGGGATTCCTACGCCTCGTATGCATGACTCCCCAAGGTCATATAAAATATATCGTCAGCATAGATAAGACCAGGGACTACACCAAAATATTCGACATCGCTGTGGACGAAGACGGCAACCTCTACGCGCACACAATGAAAAGCGCGTATAACGAGGA
>JAIRKH010000061.1 GCA_031260245.1 Treponema sp.
CTGTTCGTCGAGGTTCTGGCTGAACAAATCGGGGTTCAGGTTTTTGTAGCAGGTAGAAATAAGCCGCTTCAAGCCAAGGGTGTGGAATTTTGAATAAAAAAAATAAAAAAACTTGCTTACCCGCGGATCATCGCAGTTGCAAAGAATAGTTTTTCCCTTAAAATAATGCTTATAATATTTCAGTTCTTTATCTATGTCGGTGAGCTGGGTATAAAATTCGTCATTCTTTACCCTTTTTGCGTCATGCAAATCTTTACTCGCCATACCAAAACCCCTTTCTTTTGTCTTAACTTAAAGACAGGATATTCCTTATTCAGACAAACAGTCAAGGTGTGTCAAGATGTCCCGTTTTGACGGCAGTAAGCTTTTATGTGGAACTCTTGACGGTTTCGGGCGGTTACCCCGTACTGTATAAATAATTATTGAATTGTATTAAAAGGCGAACAATGAAGTACCTATTCTCAATTTCATTGTATTTTTAATATCCGAAACAGTAGGCAAAAATATATAGAAATAGAAATTTTCAATACCCCGCGACTCTGCCGCGAAAATTTTCCATTTTCTAAAAAAGTTTGCTTGGGAAGAATTTCCCGTAGCGTTGCCAACGGCCGTTGTTTTTCTTGTTGCCTTCGTCGATGATTTTGAATATGAAGGTAGCGAAACTGGAGTCGTCGCCGCTATCGGGCGGTAAAAAGCCCATCGTTTGGAATGGTTCCGAAGTTGCGGCGGTAAGCAGTCCATTGGCTAAAGCCTGAAACGCGGCGGACGCTACAGGAGCGAGTAGGTCTTCGGGAGGCTTTGAAAGTACCATTGCCAGAGCGCCCGCCTTTCTCTTTCTGAAAGCCGTGGTCAATTCTTTCGTCAACAAAAGCCATCCTTTTATGTTATCGTTTACGAGACTCTCAATTTTTCCGCTATCAAGACGCTCTTTACAGAAACGGGGCGGCGTACACACGAGAATAGCTTCGTTAACTTGCCCCAAACGATTCTCCGCGCCGAGAAGCAATGTGCGCGCAGCAATGGGACTGCCCGGATTCCAATTCAACATCTCCGCACTCGAAACTGTAAGAGTCTTGTCAGATTGGTCCGGAATGAAAGCCGCCACAAAATGCTCCACTCGCCGCGCCGCTTCTTCCGCAAGAGCCGTCAATAAAGGGGAATTATTCCCCGCAATTAGTATACCGCGTGTCATGGTTGCATTTTATATATTTTCGCTGATTTTTGCAAGTAGTTTAATTTCTTACTTGGCGATAAACCATAGATCAATAGACGCTGGCAGCTTATTAAATAAAAACAATGTACAGAATTAGGGTTGAAAAATTCATTATTTTAAATATAATTAGCTCTATGGCAACCATTCGGTCTCTTCTTATACATGGTTCTACCCTGTCCTTGCTTACTATGGTTTCCCGCGCGCTAGGACTCCTGCGGGAAATGACAAAGGCTAGACTCCTCGGCACAACGGCGCTCTCGGACGCGTTCTCGGTCGCTTTTATGATACCGAACCTGTTCCGCAGACTCTTCGCGGAGGGTTCTATCGCCGTCGCTTTTATCCCAACCTTCAAGAAACGCCTCATTGAAGACGGCGAAGACGAAATAAGAGATTTTCTCTCATGCGTGTTCACATTCCTCACTTTTCTCGTAACAGTCGCAGTTGTCGTCGGAGTTTTGCTTTCTCCCCTCATCGTATCTCTATTCGGCTTAAAAGAATTCGACGAAACCGTTCTTCTCACCCGCGTCATGTTTCCGTTTCTCGCGTTCATATCCATTGCGGCGTTTTTTCAAGGCGTCTTGAATAGCGTGGGCGTATTCACGCCGTCCGGGGCCGCGCCCATACTGCTCAACGTCGCAATGATAGTATGCGCTTACGTACTGAAGGATTTGACAGGCAATCCCGCCCGCGCCATGGCTGTCGGCGTTCTCGTCGGCGGGTTTCTTGAAGCCGCGACTCAGCTCCCCTTTATCATAAAAAAAGGCTTTTCGTTTTTCTTCACGGGCGTCCGAAAAGCCGTCAAACATCCTGGTACGCAGACCATTCTGAAACTCATAGGACCGACTGTCATCGGCATGGCCGCTTATCAGCTCAACGACCTCGCGTCCACAGCCTTAGCGGGAAACGCGGGTCAAGGAGTCGTGTCCAGTTTGCAGTATTCGTTACGGTTACAGGAACTCATACTCGGCGTTTTCGCGGTTTCCATAGGCACGGTACTGTTGCCGGACTTCGCGGAACACGCTAAAACCAGTAACTGGGATATGTTCAACGCGCGTCTACAATCCGCGGTCAACATCATCATCCTCGTCACTGTACCAATCACTTTCTTCGCCGTATGCCAAGGTGAAACGCTCATCCGCTTGTTGTTTCAAGGAAATTCCTTCGTCGAAGAATCGGTAACTCTGACAAAGACGGCGTTTACCTTTCACGCGCCGGCTTTGCTTTTTATCGCTCTGAACCGCATCCTCGCGCCGGCTTTTTACGCTCAAAGCGATACAAAGTCTCCTACCCTTGCGGGCGTCGTCTCCTTCGCTGTCAACATAGCGCTCGCGGCTGTAATGGCGGGAAAATTCCGCGGCGCAGGCATCGCCTTCGCTCTTACAATAGCAAGCGCGGTAAATACGATATTCCTCTTTTGCTTCCTGAAGAAAAATCCGCTTATTCAAATAGGCGGCGTCTTAAAACCGATTCTTTATATCGCCAAGCTGTGCCTTTTTTCGGCGATAGCCTTAATTCCCGTACTTCTCTTAAACCAAAAACTGCTCGATCTTTTCGACGGATATAACCGTTTCATCCATCGCGGATTTCCCTTTGTCATAGCCGCGTCCGTGTTTTTTTCCATAGAATTAGCGCTACTCATCGTTACAAAGGACGCTCAGACGCGTAAACTGATTTCCATAGTGAAATTTAGGTAAATTATCTTATTGAAAACGAGAGCTATTCTCTAGGAAAATGAATTATGAGTATCGTTAAAATTCTGATAGTAGACGACCATCCGCTGTTCAGTAAGGGTCTTGCTTCTCTCATCGTAAGCAGACCCACATATAAAGTTGTCGCTGAAGCGAAAAATTCCACAGAGGCTCTGAAAGCCCTACGAGAAGAGAAACCGAGTCTGGCTATTGTCGACCTCAATTTAGGCGATGAAAATGGTCTCGACTTGATTACGGAGATGATGGCGGTTGACGCGAATCTTTTCATTTTGGTGCTTTCCATGCACGAAGAACGCTACTATTCGGAGCGGGTACTACGGCTTGGCGCGAAAGGGTACATTATGAAAGACGAAGCTGGCAACAAGGTGCTTGACGCTATAAAGACGGTTTTAGCCGGCAAAATATATTTGAGCGAATCCGAACAGGAGAGGCTCTCAGAAGCGGCCGCTCTCGACAACGTTAAAGCGAACAAAGAGTGGTATGCGTCCGTAAAAAAACTGTCTAACCGCCAGTTTGAAATATTCTCCCTCTTGGGCAAAGGCTACGGTACCGTGGAAATCGCCGCGAAGCTTAACCTTTCCTCTAAAACAATAGACACTCACAAGGAACACATCAAACTGAAGCTCCATTGTCCTTCAGCTCAAGAACTCCGTCAGCTTGCGGTAGAATGGGCAAGCCACCCTGAAGTGTGAATTTCCGATTTACGCTCATCATCCCTTCTGAAAACGATAAAAATAGAATAGAGTCTTTGTTCGCTGTTAGTATTGTCATAAATAGTGCCACTGTCTCCGCCATACAGATAAGGCAAGGCGTTTTCACAATTTTTTATTCCCCGCCGAATTTCGCTTGACTTGTCGTGTTCTTACAACAGCCCTTTATCGACGTCGCGCTATTGGGCGTAAGCGCCAGTAACGGCGATGCCGCTCCATAGAGACGAGTAGGATTGTATGTCGCCCACAGCTTCCTCCCAGAAGTCCTGTAGAGCGTAATCTGGGTTGCGAATCGCGCGTCTGCCGCGTGGGTCCATCGGCGAAAGCGGGTTCTGTCCGCGGGAAAAGGCGATTCGTTGGCTGTCGATGTTGCCGAAATACCACGCTCGCGCGTCTTGCGGCACACTAAAATCTTTCGGCGCGAGACCGGCTCCAAGACCCATATCAACCGGAACCCATCCCAAGCCTTCTATCCAGAATTCCGCCCAGTAATGCGGGCTTGTTTCACGGAAGCGGTCTACTAGAACGCCGGCAATGGGAAGCGCAGGAATTCCCGCGCCCCGGGCAAGCGTACAAAAGAGTAGCGACGCCGAATAGGCGTCGGCTTTTTTTTGTTCGACGACGTTCTCCACTTCGTTGTAGAGCGGTTCCGCCTGAACGGCGACGGCGTCGAGAATCCAATCGTAAATCCTCTTCGCCTTGACGTAGGGATTCCGTTCTCGTCCCACGATAGTTTCCGCAAGTCTTTGAATCTTATCCACAGGCAGCAACGGAGTCTCTTGTAAAAATGTGTCTGGCATAGAATTCTGCGAGGACACGTCCGACAGGTTTATGTTCGTTTCCACGCCGTAAGCATCTACAACGTAGGACAAGTTTATGTTGATGTTAGCGCCAGAAACAACGTCTTTTAATTGAAAAAGACTCGTTCCCCGGTAGTTTTCGGCTATGGGATTGTTGTTGCGAGATAAGAGCTGAATATTCGGCTGGGACGCGGACCGGGTCGGTTCCGGAACCCACACGTAGAGCGTATTCGGCGCGGAGGCGGCTTGAACTTTGATGTTCACCGAATACGAAACTGTGTAACTGCGTTTGTCCTTGAAGGTTTTGAAACCTGGTTTTCCGGTTACTTCAAAATAAACGGGAAGAGATTTTCCTCGCGACGTATGAACCTCAATATTGCCGCTTATCGCGCCGTCCGGAATATGTACCCTGATTTCTTCGCTCGTCCACTTTTCGTCTCCGAGCCCGCTATTCATCGCCTCCATCGTGATTTGCGTGGAATTTTCCGCAGACCACGTAAAGAAAACTTTTCCGTTTTCGGCGTTTGTTCCGAATCCATTTCCCCGTATGCTTATGAGCGAGCCTATGGGCGCAGAGCTCGGTCTTATTTCATCTATGACGGGACCTACTCGGTGAGCCGTCTGAGACGATTGCGGTATGTTGCCGCGGTCCGAGAACAGAACAGGGTTGCTTTTCCGTCCGCCTCTATGTACGTAGATGAGACCGGCGCCCCCAAATTCGGGAAGACGGACTCGAATAAGGGTATTTGACCATTCGAGATACGATGATGAGGTCGGCTCCTGTCCCGCTATGGTGACGTAGGACGTTCCTTGTTCGCCGCCGAAGTTTTCGCCTGCGATGCTGACAATGTCGCCCATACTGCCGATTTTCGGGTCTATAGCGACAACAAGGGGCGGTTTTTCCTTACAGGCAGATAGTACGAAGACGGACAGAAGGCTTATAAACGCAAGAAAAGTTTCCGGTGTGTTAATAGGGTCAATTTTCATCATTTCTCAAGGTTTCTGCATCAGAGGAGGACTCTTCGGGTTTTACAGTATATTCTTGCGCGTTTTCCTCTTTATAGGGGTAGAGTCTGAGAAGAATCTCAATGACAGATCCGTCGGAGTTGGAGGATCCAAGGGGCAAGAAGTAGACTTCTTCACCAAAGGTGATGGGGATGGTCTGCATGATGGTTTGGTAGCGCATACCCTGGTAGGGAATGTCGACCCAGATTTGCCCTTGGGCGACCAGTATATTGCGGCCGTCGCGGCGAAGGTAGGGGGTGAATTGTACAACGACTACGATATTTGAGCCGATGAACTTTATGCTCACCGACTTTCCCGGAATGGTAACTTTTGAACTTTTTGAGTTCCACACTTCCTCGCTGTCGTTTTCCAGAATCCGCGCTGTTATATCGAGTACGACCGCCTTGTCTTTAAGCCCGGGCAGTAAAGATTCGATGTCTTGTGAAAGCGCGGTTCCCGCGGTAAAGAGCAAAAATCCGCCTAGTACAGAAAGCGTTTTCTTATGAGTCATCGCACACCGGCTCGCCTTGGGTAATCTGTCGCCTTAATAATCAGAGGCTCGCCGGAGCTGGTAAAATTCTTGGCTTCGGGAAACTGTATTATCATATACTCTGACCCGTTTTGTTGCCGCAAATACTGCATGACTCCGTTTATGTCCGATGCGGGGCCGATGTTCTGCACATCCATCTCCACGCCGTTTTCCGCCGAAGACATGGACTGAGGCGTCTGAACCGTCGAAAAAGGGCGGATCATTGTAAGCATAAAGGCGAGGATAAAGACCACAGCCGCGGCGGCCGCCGCGGGCAACGGTAGAGAGATTGACCTACTCCAAAATGCGGATTTACGCCTCTCGAAATACGGGGCGAGATTTTTGAATACCCGTTCCTTCGCCTCCTCTTCATAAGAGGTCTCCCCGGTTTTTTCTCTAAGTATTCTCGAACAAACGCTGAATTTTGCAAACCGAGAAGCGCATTTTGTACATGAAGCAACGTGAGTCTCCATCTTTTCTTTCCATGGAGAAGGAAGCTCTCCATCAAAGTACACAGAAAGAAGTTGTTGTTCAGGACACATCTTGAACTCCTTGCGGCGGTTTCACCGTCTCTTGTAATAAGCTACTCAGGCGCTCGCGCGCCCGAAACACTCGTACCTTTACATTTCCCTCACTTATACCGAGCGTGCGTCCGATTTCTTTATAGTTCATTTCGGCATATTCCTTCAGAATCAAAACCATACGTAAATTTTCAGGCAGTTTCTTCAGCGCTTCCTGAACATCTGCCTTGGTCTCCTTCTTTATAACCTCTGTTTCTCCGGTTTCCATAGTCCGCGCGTCTTCACGGAAAACTTTCTGATACGCCTTTTTTTCCCTGTCCTTGCGTTTCACATAGTTCAACGCCGCATTTTTAATTACTCGTATAAGCCAATATTTGGCGTCGTCTAGTGAAGGGAAGTTCATGTTTTTTTCAAACAAACGGAAAAAAGCATCTTGACAAAGGTCTTCCGCCGCCTCCTCGCTATTGGCTATACGAAATGCAACTCTATACAAGATTGGAAATACCGTATCGTAGAGTCTGCGGAACTCTGTCTGCGACATGTATTCTCCTATTTACTTAAACAAATTTTCTCTTTTTTAGTTACGAAGAAATCATGTCATAAAAACACGAAAAGGTCAATAACCTCCGCGCCGCTTTAGAAAAGACTTGTTTTCAACCGTTTTTCTTTTTCAAAACGACTCATAGCCAAGGCGACGAGTCTGTTTATGAGGGTTGAGTAAGAAAGCCCGGTCGACTCCCATAGTTTGGGATACATACTGATTCTGGTGAAGCCCGGCATGGTATTTATCTCGTTGACGATAGGCGTTCCATCTTGCTTCAGAAAGAAATCAACTCTGCCAAGTCCTTCGCAACACAGAGTTTTGAACGTCTTGACAGCCAAATCTTGGATGATTCTGACCATTTTCGGCGGCAGTTTTGCGGGAATCTCAAGGCGCGCGCCGGTTTCATCTAAATACTTTGCCTCGTAAGAGTAAAATTCGCGGCTTGAGACCACTTCCCCTGGCAAAGAAGCGAGTGGTTCCTCGTTTCCCATCACAGAACATTCAATTTCCCGTCCCGGTATGAATTCCTCCAGAACAATTTTTACGTCGTATTCAAACGCTTGCGTGAGGGCTCGCCTGAATTCCTCCTCGTTATAAACTTTAGTGATTCCAACCGAAGACCCCATATTCGCTGGTTTTACAAAAAGAGGCGCGCCGAGTTTGTTCACAGCTTCGGCGAAGGATAGGCTTTCGTGTGATTTGAGCGCGACGAATTTGCCGATGGGCAGGCCCGCGTCCCTAAGGAGGCGCTTCATCACGTCCTTGTCCATACTCACCGCAGAAGCAAGAACGCTGGTTCCCACGAAAGGCGTATCAGCCAGTTTCAGCAAGCCCTGAACCGTACCGTCCTCGCCGAAGGGACCGTGTAAGACAGGGAAAACCACATCGATTTTAGTCGACGATTTCAACCCATCGACCAATAAGACGCCTCCGCTTTCTGGGATAAGCGCGGCGGTCGGCGCGTTGTGGGACTCAAAAGCGCCGGTATTGGCGTTCAGCGCGTCCTCGGACGTCAGACGCCACGCGCCGCTTTTGCCGACGCCGATGAGAATCGAGCGGTACTTGTTCCTGTCGAGGGCGTCAAGGACGTTTTTTGCGGACTGAACAGACACCTCGTGTTCCGCGGATTTGCCGCCGAACAGAATAGCGACGTTAATTTTCTTTTGCATAAGTATAGAATAATAAATCATTTTTCGTTATCTTGCAAGCCGACGCTAAATTTTTATGCGTATGAATTTCGAGGGCTTTCGTTCATGAATAAAGCTTGATAATGTCAAGAAATATTGTATTTCCATTTTTTCTAAACAATACTTGCCTATACGGACGAAATTTATTATAATGAGAAAATGCTAATTAAAGAATTATTACGCCTTGAAGCGGAGGGTCAGAGCATAACGGTCCGCGGGTGGGTCAGAACGAAACGGGAGCTCAAGAATTTTATATTCGTAGAGGTGAACGACGGGTCCTGTCTCGCGTCTATACAGTGTACATTTGACCGTAATAATGATACATTGGCGGCGCTTGGCACAGGTTGTTCCGTTGAAGTAAAGGGCAAACTCGCGCCGTCCCCGTCGGCGGGGCAAAGGTCCGAGGTCGCCGCGGAAACCATCTCGCTCATTGGAAGCGCGGATAATTACCCTTTGCAGAAAAAGCGTCACTCGATGGAGTTTTTGCGTGAAATCGCCCATTTGCGCGCCAGAACCAATACATTCGGCGCGGTAGCCCGTACACGCTCGCGACTCGCCTTTGCGGTGCATGAATTTTTCCAAAACAGGGACTTTCATTACATTCATACGCCTATCATTACCGCAAACGACGCGGAAGGCGCGGGCGCGATGTTTCAAGTTACCGCGCTGGATATGGACAAAGCGAGCGGCTTGCCGCCTGTTGACTACTCGAAGGATTTTTTTGGCAAAAAAGCTTTCCTCACTGTGTCCGGTCAACTTGAGGCGGAGACTTATGCAACCGCTCTCTCCCGCGTCTATACCTTTGGTCCGACATTCCGCGCTGAAAACTCCAATACAGCGCGGCATCTTGCTGAATTCTGGATGATTGAGCCTGAGGTCGCCTTTGCTGACTTAGAAGACAATATGAGACTTGCCGAAGATTTCCTGAAGTTCCTTTTCGCGACTGCGATGGAAAAATGCGCCGAAGACCTTGCTTTTTTCGACGCGCGCATCCAAAAAGGAGTCGCGGATACCTTGCGAAAAGTTGTGGAGTCGCGTTTTGTTCATATCACCTATACCGAGGCTGTCAAAGAGCTGGAAAAACAGAGTGAAAAATTCGAGTTCAAGCCGTTTTGGGGATGCGACTTACAGAGTGAGCATGAAAAATTTCTCACCGAGTCGGTCGCGAGTGGACCCGTCATTGTTACGGATTATCCCAAGGAGATCAAAGCCTTTTATATGAAGATGAACGACGACGGCAAAACGGCGCGCGCGATGGACGTGCTTGTCCCTCGTCTGGGAGAAATCATCGGCGGGAGTCAGCGCGAGGACAGTCTGGAACTACTCGAAAGCCGCATGGCGGAGCTTGGTATGAATGTAACGGACTATTCGTGGTACCTTGACTTGAGGCGTTTCGGCGCGGTTCCCCATTCAGGTTTCGGTATGGGTTTTGAACGGCTGATTCTCTACATTACCGGTATGGCGAACATCCGCGACGTTGTCCCGTATCCCCGCGCGCCTGGACTTGTAGAGTTTTAGAGAATTTTAATAACCACGAACCGCGTCGACGGAGAAGAAAGTCGTGAAAATACAGTTAAAGATAGTAGATAAACTACTTGTCGTGTTAGTGGTTGTCACTGCGGCGGCTGTCGTCTTGGTCAAGACAGGTAAGAAAGCCGTTCAGGATGCGGTAGCCGGAGTCGTCGGCAGACAGCTTGTGTTTAGCCATTTCTGGCAGAACGAGGAGGCGAAAGCCATTCTGCGACAGCTTGCCGACGACTTTGAAGCGCGACGTAGCGGGGACGAGGAGGGGAATATCAGCGTCGTTCTGCGCGACTATCCGGCGAACTATGTGGAAGCTATGCTTACTACGTCGTCCACTGAAAACGACGATAAAAAGAAAAAAGACTTTCTTGCATCTGACATTTTTGTTTTTGATTCGCCTGTACTCTACGGAGCTGTTCAGAACGGTCGGCTCGCCTCGCTTGCCGATACCCGATGGATGGACGACCAGCAAGGCGAGACGCGGGAAGAAGAATGGGCTATTCCGCTGACGTCTGATATTTATATGCTTTTCTACAACATAGACATATTGAATGCAATAGGTTTTGACCGTCCACCCAAGAATTGGACGAATTTTCAAAAATACGTAAAATCTTTGACCGATAATTACGGAAACCGCTATGGGCTGACGCTGTCTTTGAACGGCGATTACCCGGACATTTATCCGTGGTTCTGGGCTGCGGGGGCGTTGATGATGAAAGACGGCAAGCCGAATTTCGGCGACCCCGCGGAGAATTCGGCGATTTTGGCGACTCTGCAATTTTTCGCGCAACTCAATCAAGACAGACTCATCATGCCGGGCAGTCTTCTGAAGACGAAACAGCAAAAAATCAAGGAGTTTACAGAGAACAAGGCGGCGATGATGGTCGGTTCTATTGGGGACATAGAAACGGTTCGCCGAAAAATGTATGACTCTAGCTTTGGCGTTAGTACGATTCCCGTACCTGATAATTTTTCAGGCAAGCCCATTTTTGGGCTTGCGACTACATTCGCGGGTATAGGCGCGCAGAGCGCTCTGAAAGACGAGGCGCGGGCTTTTCTCTCCCTGCTCTTGGAACATAGTTCCGCGCTTGCGGCCGCTGTTCACGCTCTTCCTGGAAACGGCAACACGCCGTCTCCAGTCAAAGAGAATCCGGCGGTCGCAAAGGCTTACGATATGTTTGAGAGTAGCGAAGTAGTTGAAGAATTGAGTGGTATGCCGAAAGCCCGCGGGCTGTCCCAGATATTCTGCGTGGAAACCGCGTCTATGTTGGACGAGTCCCATTATCAGGCGCGGGCGAAACGAGAAGAACTCAAAGCCGCCAAATCGGATGTTTCGGACATCGCCCGCGCTTTAAATTC
>JAIRKH010000064.1 GCA_031260245.1 Treponema sp.
CGCTTGCCGTTGTCGTTACGCCCCTGTCAAGCCTTTTCCTGTAATTGCAACTTTTTCTCTTATGCTGTAGAGTAAGCTTATGGCAACTATTAAAGACATCGCCCGCGAAGCAAACGTCAGCGTTACAACGGTATCAAATGTGATTCATGGAAGGTCCTCCCGCGCGGCGCCTGAAACTATCAAGCGCATTAACGCTATCATAGCCCGTAATCATTATACGCCGAATCTGTCGGCGCGTTCTCTGGTGAATAAGTCGTCCCGTATTATCGGGGTAATCAACCATCTGTTCCGTTCCCAAGCCGTGAGCTTCATGCAGGACCCGTTTCATGGGGCTTTACTTGGAGGTATTGAGAAGGCTATTCAAAAACGCGGGTATTATATGATGATTCGTACGGTCGCGGACGAGCAAGAGTTGTTCTCTCTCTTCAATAACTGGAATCTCGACGGCGTCATTTTAACTGGTCTTTTTAACGACGTTTTCTTCGAGAGGCTTCTTGAAATGGATAAGCCTCTGGTACTGCTGGATAGTTACGTGAAGAACGAAAAGGTGTTCAACGTGGGTATCGACGACTTCCAGGGCGGTTTCACGGCCGCGGAATATCTGGTCAAGAAGGGGCACCGAAATATAGCGTTCGCCTCGCCGCTCTTCCACGGCGAGGAGGGCGTCATTAAAGAGCGTTTTAAGGGGTTCAAGGCTTGTCTTGAAAAAAACGGCGTCGCTTTCAATAGTAAGAATGTGTATCAACGGGATATTACTATTGAAGAGGGTATGAAGGTAGGGCGGGCGTTAGGGAGGCGTTCCGATATTACCGCGGTTTTCGCCACCGCGGATATACTCGCGGCTGGTCTCATCGCGGGTTTGACCCAGAGCGGACGCCGTATCCCGGAAGACGTCTCGGTCATAGGGTTCGACGATTTGTTTTTTAGTAGGATACTTACCCCGCCTTTGACTACAATTCGCCAAAATATTGAAGAGCGCGGTAGAATCGCCGCCGATACTATGATGGATTATCTTGAAGGTAAGGAAACTATGTCCCGTATTGTTACGCCTATAGAGCTCATAGAACGCGCGTCGGTCGCGTGTTTAACGCGCTCGAAGTGAAGTTTCATTTCGCTTAATGTAGAGATTTTAAAAACCCTCTTGCGTATATCGCTATATTATGATAAAATTATTTATGAAATACGCCGATATTTGATTAGAGGTAAGGTAAGGAAATGACTGGTTTTGAAAAGACTGTGGATATTATTCACCGCGCAATGGACGCCAGCGTGGTAAGGCGGTCCGTTATAGCGAATAATATAGCAAACGCGGAAACGCCGAACTTTAAGCGTTCTGAGGTGAATTTCGAGAGCGAGTTGAAGCGCGCCCTTGAGTCCGAAAAGCAGAAGCCTGTTTTGGAGCTTGCTCTGACGAATGAGAAACACATCCCAAACTGGCGTCCTAAAGATTATCGCGACGTTCAGCCGCGCCGTGTCCTGGACTACGCGAGTCAGTCCAGAAATAACGGCAACAATGTTGACGCGGAGCAGGAGTTGATGTTATCCGTACAGAATCAGATGCTCTATACCTTGTTAGCCCATGCTGAAACTTTCGAGTTCGCTCAAGTGAATTTGGCGTTAAGGGGATAGTTGAGAGCGACGGAGGAGGATTTGTTATAGGCGTTTCGAATAATGTTTATAACGGAGTATCCTTCTCTATATCTGTTCTCGGCTCTCTAAAATAAGGAGGCTTATATGGGAATATTCAATTCAATCAACATTGCCGGCACTGGTTTGAGCGCGGAGCGTCTGCGCTCCGACGTGATTGCTGATAATATCGCCAACGCGTCCACGACTCGCACGGCTGAAGGCGGTCCGTTTCGTCGGAGCCGCGTGATTATGCGTCCGCGCGCCGAGGGTCCTTATTGGCGGTCCCCCTTTCTTCCGGAAAATATGGACAACCGCGGCGGCGCGGGCGTGCGCGTGGCCGAGATACAGAAGGACAACGCCAAGCCTCGTCTCGTCTACGACCCGACTCACCCGGACGCCATAAAGGACGGATCCCAGGCTGGTTACGTGGAGATGCCCAACGTGGACATCGTAACGGAAATGGTTGATATGATAGCCGCGTCCCGCGCCTATGAAGCAAACGCCTCGGTTATTGAAGGCTCAAAGGCGATGTTTCAGCGGGCGCTGGAAATCGGTAGTAGATAGGGTAGGGGAGTAGGGGTATCGTTAGCAAACGAAGCTTGTCTGTTTCAATCAACTACGAGCAACAAAAACCTACTCCTTTCCTTAATAAAGGGAATAAACAATGACATTAACGCCGCCTAGTTTGGTTTCAGTAGATACGGTTGCGCTTACGGTAACGGATCCGAAGCACATAAAGCCTCTCGCGGGACTATTTCCGTCCGGCGGAGATATTATAGACGTCGGTAAAAAAATCGGCGCGGAAGCCGTTACGCGGGACGGTTCTTTCGACGAGATGATGCTCAAGGCTTTGGACAAGGTAAGCGCGCAGGAGCAGTTTTCCAACGAGTTGATACAGTCCGCCATCGTTGACCCGGATGCTGTGGATATTCACGATATAACTATCGCGCAGGCAAAGGCGTCCATGTCGTTGAACATCGCGCGTACGGTGTTAAACCGTTTGGTCCAGGGATGGAGAGATTTGATTAATACGAGATAGTTGGGAATTGGGAGTTGGAGTACTGTTGCTAAATACCGTTTGCTATTTTCAGACTGCGTTAGTTGCTAACAAAGACTCCAGTCCTACTCCCTACAACGGGAGGGAATGTGCCTGAATGGCTGAAAAAGTTTTTTGATAACATAAAAACCCAATGGCGAAAATGGTCTCTAGTACAGAAGCTTATACTCGCGGGTATTATTATTGCGGTTATTGCGGGTATCGTGGCGCTTTTTTCGATTTCGGCGAGCCCGACTATGACGCCTGTCATTGACGCGCCTATCCGCGACGTCGACGCGCAGTATCGTATCGTTACGCGGATAAACGCGGAAGGCGTGAAAACGAGCGTGTCTTCGGACGGCGTCGTCATGGTACCGGACGAGCAGACCGCGCGGCGGATGCGTTCAATCCTTATCCGTGAGGACCTTATCCCTTCCGGTACCGACCCGTGGGCTATCTTTGACCGCGATAGGTGGACCATCACGGATTTCGAGCGTAATGTGAACCTTCAGCGGGCAATCACTCAAATGGTAACCGATCACATCAAGGCGTTGGACGAAGTCGACGACGCGAACGTTACGCTTGTTATGCCGGAACGGACGCTTTTCGCGGCCGACCAGAACCCTGTGTCTGCAAGCGTAATCATCTTCCCTAAGCCGGGAAGCGACGTCGCTCAAAATCGTAAGAAGATTGAGGGCATACAAAAGCTGTTGAAGACCGCGGTCGCCGGTCTCCAAGATGCAAACATTACCATATCCGACCAAAGCGGGAATATACTGAACGACTTCGCGGGCATGGCGGAGATGGATAGAATCTCCCTCGTAGAACGAGGTCAGAGGATGATTCGCTCCTTGGAGGCTGAATATCGCGCTCGTGTTCTTTCGTCCTTGCAAAGCGTCTTCTCTTCTACGCGTGTGCGCGACCTCAACATCAAGATTGATATGGATTTGTCAAAAAGAGCGGTCAGTACTAAGGAGTATATCCCCTACGTGATACAGTCGCGGACGCCCGGTCTTTCCTACGACGATTCTAAAATACAGGAGTCTGTGACCCGCTCGAAAACCACGTCAAAAACTACATGGGAAGGTACGGGTTTCAACCCTGAAGGTCCGTCGGGGGTGGAAGGGCAAACTCCGCCCGCGTACAGAGATATGAGCAATCTCTACGGGAAAGTAACGCAGGAAACGCTGGTTGACAACGAGGAAATCGGCGAGCGTACCACGCAGGAGGAGAAGTTGCCGAGCATTGACCGTGTAACGGTCTCCGCGAACATCGACGGCGTATGGAAAATCAAAAGAGACGAAAAAGGCGACCCTGTTATAACAAACGGGTCTATTGAGCGGGAGTACACGCCGGTTTCCGATGAACAACTTCGTTCCGCAACCGCGTTGATTCAGAACGCGGTGGGTTACGACGTGTCGCGCGGGGATTCGGTTGCCGTCCAAAGTATTCAGATAGACAGGTCGGCTCAGTTCGCCGAAGAGGATGCGGCGTATCTAAAGCAAAGGCAGATGCAACTTGTCGTCATACTTTGTCTCATCGGGTTATTGCTTCTCCTCCTGTCGTTCTTCATTTTTCGTATTATCTCACGGGAAGTTGAACGCCGTAGAAGAGCGGAAGAAGTCGCACGCGCGCGTCGCGAGCAGGAACTGCGTGAGAACGCCCTCATGCATGCAGAGGAAGATGAAATGCAGGTCGCCATGTCGGTGGAAGAACGAAACCGCCTCGACCTACAGGAAAGTATCGCAAGTACCGCAAAGGAACATCCTGAGGATGTGGCCTCGCTCATTAGAACGTGGCTTTTAGAGGAGTGACGTGTGGCAAAAGTGGAACGTGAGGAAGCTCATGGTAGTAAAAGAAAGACCGGGAAAGATTTAAACGGACGACAAAAGGCCGCTATCTTTTTGGTAACCATCGGTTCTGAAATCTCCGCCGAAATATTCAAATATCTTCGCGAAGATGAAATCGAGACGATAACGTTTGAAATCGCTCGGCTTGAAACCATAGAGCCGGAGCAGAAAGACGCCATATTGCAGGAATTCCAAGAGCTGATGTTGGCGAACCAGTTCATATCCACTGGCGGTATTGACTACGCGCGCGAGCTTTTGGAAAAAGCGCTCGGTAATCAGAAAGCGGTTGACATCATCAACCGACTCACGTCCAGCCTCCAGGTGCGCCCGTTTGACTTCATACGGCGTACCGATCCAGCGCACTTGCTTAACTTCATTCAGCAAGAGCACCCGCAGACTATCGCCCTGATTCTGGCTTACCTTGAGCCGAACAAGGCGTCTGTGATTTTGCAGAATCTGCCCAACGAGGTGCAGAGCGACGTTGCGCGGCGCATCGCCACGATGGACCGTACCAGCCCGGAGGTTCTGCGCGAGGTTGAGCGGGTGCTTGAGAAGAAGCTCTCTACCTTGTCCAGCGAAGACTACACAGCCGCGGGCGGCGTACCGAGTATCGTCGAGATTCTTAACCTTGTCGACCGCGCTTCCGAAAAGCAAATCATCGAATCGCTTGAAGACGAGGACCCGGAGCTTGCCGAGGAAATTAAGAAGCGTATGTTCGTGTTCGAGGACATCGTTATGCTTGACGACAAGGCGATTCAGAAAGTCATGCGCGAGGTTGACGGTCAGGAGCTGGCCAAGGCGCTTAAGTCCGTTGACCAGGATGTGCAGGACAAGATTTTCAAGAACATGAGTAAGCGCGCGGGATCTATGTTGAAGGAAGATATGGAGTTTATGGGTCCCGTGCGGCTGAAGGACGTGGAAGAAGCTCAACAGAAGATAGTGTCGATTATTCGGCGGCTTGAAGACGCGGGCGAAATCGTTGTTTCCCGCGTCGGCGAGGACGAGCTGGTCGTGTAGGTATGCGAAAATACGCAGCGATGAAAAATGCGCTAACGTAAACAGGGTGAAATCTATAAAAGACGACTTGATTGTTTTGAATGATGATAAGGCAGGGATTAACGATATGAATCGTACTTGGAGTATGTAATAAGGAGAATCCATTTTGACAAAAGCGGTTTTTAGATATGGGGAAGTCAATCCCGTAGCGGAGAAAATTCAGATTGAACCTCCTCACGCGTTTCCCGAATTATCGCATCTCGCGGAACCGGAAGAAACCGAAGAACCTGATAGAAAAGAAGAGATTTACGCGGGACCCACGGCCGACGACCTTCGCAAGGAAGCGGAGGCGTTCAGAGTTCAATGGGCCGCGGAAAAAGAAACCCTCATAATATCCGCGAAAATGGAAGCTGACGGAATCATCAAAGCCGCCGAAGACGCGGCCTTCCAAGAAGTGAAGCGTAAGACCGAGGAAGCCCAGGTCGTCAAGCGGCAGGCCGAAGACGACGCGGAGGCCATTCTCGCAAACGCCAAGCAGAAAGCGGCCGAGCTTGAGGCGGCCGCGCGCGCGGCGTTCGACAGCCAGAAGAAAGAGGCGCAGGAACAGGGTTTTCAAGCAGGCAGGGAAGAAGGCTTCAACAGCGGCAAAGCCGAGGCGGAACGCCTCGTTCAGCGGACTCAGGTCGTGCTTGAGCGCGCTCAAGACAAACGCGCCGAAATACTCGCGGAAACGGAGCAACAAATCATCGACCTCGTGCTTCTCGTCTCCCGTAAGGTCGTCAAGGTCATCTCTGAAACCCAGCGTCAAGTCATCGTCTCCAACGTAGTGCAGGCTCTCCGCAAGGTTAAAGGCAAGGGCGCCGTCGTCGTCCGCGTCAACATGGCGGACGTCAAACTCACCACCGAGCATATCAAGGACTTTATCCGTCTTGCCGAAGGCGCGGCTTCTATACAGGTACAGGAAGACTCGTCTGTTGATCAGGGGGGATGCGTGATTGAAACCGACTTCGGTGAAATAGACGCCCGTATCTCCTCACAGCTCGCAGAACTGGAATCGAAAATTTTAGAAATTTCCCCAATCAAAACAAAGCCTAAGGAGAATACAAAGGCGGAATAAAAAACGCAAAGGATTACGAATCGCAACCCTCTGCGTTGAAAAAAGCGGATGGACCTTTTCCTATTTGAGATTTTCGGCAATGGTTTTGAAGTCATCTTGAATCTCAAACATTGCTTTGCATAGTTGGGGGTCGAATTGCGTACCGCTCCCATCCATTATGATTTTTACGGCATCCTCAAAGGAAAAGGCGGTTTTGTAGACGCGGGCGCAGACCAGCGCGTCGTAGACGTCGGCGATTGAGGCAACGCGCGCGGCAAGCGGTATGTCATAACCGCTTATGCCGCGGGGATAACCTTTGCCGTCGAACCGCTCGTGGTGGCAATAGGCGATATCCCGATAATGCTGAAGATGGACGGACTCTTTATCGGTCAAGATGGATTCGACTATTTTCTTGCCGATGATTGTGTGCGTCTTCATGACTTCAAACTCTTCAGGAGTGAGCCTACCCGGTTTTAACAGTATTTTATCAGGTATGCCTATTTTCCCCACATCGTGGAGGGCGACGGATTTCACGATGATTTCCGGATCAAGAAGCATGAGTTGGTAGGCGTATTCTGGGTAGCGCGACGACTTATTCGTGATATATTCTATCAAAACCTTTGTGTAGAGTTGCACCCGCTTGACGTGACTGCCTGATTCGAGATTGCGATACTCGATGATATTCGCCATCGCCTCAAGCATGGAGTCGAGAGACTCGGTAACCTCTTTAGTCTTCTCGAGGACCATCTCTTCGAGTCCATCGCTGTAACTCTTCAGTTCTATCTGGTTTTTAACCCTTAGCTTTACTACATCTTCTTTAAACGGTTTCGATATGAAATCGACGGCGCCCGCCGCGAGAGCCTTACTTTCCTCGTCCAACGTGGTGATGAATATAACGGGAATACGCCGAAGCCTCGGATCTTCCTTCATTCTTTTTATAGTCTCGAACCCATCCATTTTAGGCATATTGACGTCAAGCAAGACAATTTTTGGAAAAATCTTTCCCTTCCACAGCAATTCGAGGGCTTCTTTTCCATCACTTGCACTGGCGATGTTATAATCAGCTTGAAGAATCTCTTCAAGTATCATCACATTAATATCAACGTCGTCGACAACAAGAACAGTTGGTATGTTTTCGTTACCCATTGACTGCAATTACCTCGTCAATCACTCTCATTGTGTCATTGAAGCAATCAGTAAGAGCGGTAATGGCGCTTTCATCAAGGCTCCGGTTTTTGATTTGGCTTTCAATAGATATCGATTGTTCATAGAGCGCCATAAGAGATAAATTGCCGCTTATACCTTTGAGCGTATGAGCGGCAATTTGCGCCTTCTCATAGTCCTGCGCGGCAATAGAATCCCTGAGTTCATCAAGATTCGTACTCGTTTTGAATTTGCTCAAAAGCTTCACGTACAATTTCTTGTTATTCATCATACGTTTCAAACCTTCTTCTTGGTTGATTAAGACAGCCATAATTCCTCCTTGTATATAATTTTCTAATAATACATCATTTTTAATTTTCTTGCAAGATAGATATAAAAATTATTGAAAATATTTACAAAATGCGCTATGATTATTTACGTGAACGCTCTATTACAGAAAAACAAACCGCGTCTCGCGTCGCTGTTACGGGAAAGAACGACCTATCTCGTCTGCCTGAAAGAATACGCTCATACGGGCTATTATTCGCGGAACATAGCTTGAAGCGGGCGGTTCGAATTCGTCATGGAGAGGTTTATGAGAGGTCCGTGCGGTCGCGAATCCATTGGAGATAAGCATAGCTTTATAACTTTTTAAGGAGTATTTATAGCGATGAATAAAAAACTTTTCTTTTTATTGGCAGTTTTGTGCGTCAGATTGAACGCTCAGGTTCCTGAGGTTGAGCCAAGCGGACTTGCCCTACAATACGCGAAGGAACAGCCGCCTTACACATGGCAAACCCTGCGCGATATGGCGTTATGGGCGTCCGGCGCCAACTCTACTGTCTATGAGCGGAAGGCGGCTGACGCCGTTGCAAGACTGCAAGGGGCTGCCGATTTGCCTGCGGACCCAAGAGAACGCGGGGAATACGTTCTGCATTTTATGCACAAGAATTACCTGCGGCAGTACAGCCTGAATCAAACGCGGCTTGATGTTCTTTTTGACAAAGGAACGTTCAATTGCGTCTCCTCGGCTGTGCTCTACCTTATTCTGGGCGTTTCCGTAAATCTCGACGTTCAAGGCGTTATGACCCACGACCATGCCTTTGTAACGGTGAATATCCGGGACGGCGCCCAGAAAATAGACGTAGAAACGACCAATGAATATGGTTTTGACCCGGGAACCCAGAAGGAATTCAGCGATGAATTCGGACGGGTTACAGGTTTTGCCTATGTTGACCCAAAAAACTATGGGGACCGCTCGTCGGTGAGCCAATTGGAGCTCGTTTCCCTTATTCTTATGAATCGTATTTCTCTCCTTGAGGAACAAAAACGTTTCGGCGACGCCTTGCCTCTCATCGCAAACCGCGCGGCGTTACTTTCAGAACGCGTCGAAAAGACCGATTCGCCTTTCTTTGTCGACTCTAAAGAAGATTTCGCGGCCAACCTGCACAACCTCGTGGTAGACCTCCTCTCAAAGAAACGGCTCTCTGACGCGAAAACCGTCTTTGACAAAGGGGCGCTTTTTTTGCCCGCGGAAAACTACCGGTCCATAAAAGAGATGATTCTCAATCAGGAACTCTCGCAACTTGTGAACGGATTGAAGACGTCCGCTGAAGCGGAGTCGGCTTTGGTTTTTCTCAACGACCGCGAGACCGCGGACCTATTAGGCGAAGCGCGGATAACTGAAATGCGAAATGTGGTTTTAGTAAATGAAGCGGGTTTCATTTCCAGAGAGAAAGGCTGGCTTGCGGCGATTAAGTTCTCCGAAGAAGCCCTCGCGACTTACGGCGGTAACAAGCTTCTGGAGCAAAATCTTCAAACGTTCAGGAACAACCGCGGCGTGGAAATTCACAATCAATTCGCCGCCCTTTGGAACAAGGGTCTGCGCGCCGAAGCTCGCGAGTTGTTGGAAGAGGGATTGAAGGAACTATCGAATGACGCTCGACTTCTCAACGATTGGAAGGCGGTAAACAAATAATGAATTATGAGTAATAATTTTCGGTTTTTGAGCTGAATCCATCTTTGAGGCGTTCCGCTTTACGGCGTACAAGATTTCTTCTAATTCACCTTACATGATTATACCCTGATATTCGGGATACTCTGGGAGCGATTGCCCCCTTCTCAAACGGCGTCCGAACAACGGATTACCCACCCCCGTGAAGCTCTCAGGATAAAGACAAAAATTTTTCTCCGATAAAGGTTTCAAGGTATTGACATTTTTTCTATTTCTGACTAATATGCTCATGTTAGTTCTTGACTAATAAATCTTCATACTGAGTAAAGGAGACTCTTATGATTAAAAAGAACTTGGCCAGCCTAGCGTTGGCGTTTGGTTTGACGGCGTCTTTCGTTTTTGCGGAAGGCGAATTTTCGGTAACGCTGGATTTTTCCGCTTCCGCTTTGGAAGTAGAGAAATCCGGGAATGAGACTAATATAGATAGTTTCGCGGACTCTGCGTTTGAGGACAGCGAATTGTCTTTTAGTTACGAAGGCGAGAAATTCGGGGGCGTAGTAACTTTGGGTTTGCCTGACGCTAATTTGCATCTCATTATGTCGGAGGACGATTTGATAACTTTAGCGTCGTTTTCCGAGCTTTACGGATGGATAAAGCCTTTCGGCAGCATCGTAAAGTTTACCGCAGGAATTTTTGAGAACACCGATGGAATCGCTGATTATACCGACGACATCGACGATTTTGACGTCGGCGTTTTCATACTCGGCGACGGAGACGAGCCTTTCGCCGAACCGATGAAGTATTTCAGCGCGGCGCTTGTGGATGGTTTCTTGACTGATTTATACCTGGGGCCCATGACGGTTCAGCTCCTCTTCGGTCCTAACTTGGGGAAAAAGCACATGGCAAGCGAAATTTTTGGAGACATGAGTCCGAGTATAGAAGACTTTGCTATCGACGGGCGTCAATATCGCCTTGGAGCGAGGGTCTTCGCGGAGATTGAAAAAGTTGGAACGTTCGCCCTCATGTTCAAGACTTTTCAATGGCCCAAAGCCGTAATGGAAAAAGTCTTTTTGTTTGCGTTAGACGGCCAGTCGGACGCGTTTACCGATCTTTACCCGAACGGTATGCCCGGCGACTTTATGAATTACCATAATTTCGGCGCGTACGCCGATATTACCGCGGCTGAAAATCTTGGAATCATGCTGGGTTATACAGGTTACGTCTTTGCGAACAGCGACTCAAACGTGAATAGCCCGCTCTTTCATGGTATTGACTTGAGAGCGACATGGACGGGCGTCGAAGGCTTGAGCCTTTCCACTCATAACAACGTTTCGTTTGCCTTTGGTTCCGATGACGAATGGGACGCGCTTAACAGTATAGGCGCGGGGAATTCGTTCTTCAATCTTTATAACGCCGTCGGCGCAACCAAAACCTTGACTGACGTCTTGAGCGTCAACGCGCAAATCGGCAACATTCTCTCCAAAATAAGCGCGGACAAACAACCGACCGCGTTGCAGACCAGGACTCGCGATGAATTTTGGGCTGAGGCGAAGCTTATCGCCTCGGTAACTGAAAACACGCAATTCAAGGCTGGACTCAAACTGGCTCTTGTCAACGACGACGTCGCTGGTTCAGACGCTACTACAACCACTACTTTTAGCATCCCTGTCGGCGTCAGCGTGAATTTCTAATCCTCCTCGTCCCCGCTTGGGTCCCAGCCGAGCGGGGACTTTTTGAGATGAAAGAAAAATACATGGATTTAAAACTTTTAAACATACACAAAAAACTACAGATCACAGCTCGCCGAGGCAAGCGTATGGACTGTAGTTTTAACATTTGAGGATTGCGGTTTTCAATACAAGCGCATTACAGTTGAGCAGCGCCTAATCTTCGAAGAAGCGGCGTTTGTTCCAATCGCTGTGGCGAGAGCCGCTTCGGCGCGGGTGGAACATCCTATCCCTGTGGAAATCCCGCGAGTTAAATTCAGTCCAGCGTCCCCTTTCTTCCTTCCGGGCGTCGGCTCCCAATTCGTAGCTTTTGCCGTTGAAAGTAATTTTGAGGGTTCTGATGAGCTTTACATCGTCCAAAAGCGCGCTGTTCGGCGGGGTGAATACGTAACCTTCAAGCTGAACAGCCGCTCCTTCTTTGAAGCCGTCCACGAAGCCGACCAGCCTGTCGAGACCGCCCGTGAAATACACGGCGTCCGCGCCTTGAACGGCGATTCTGCCCCTCACAAAGGCAAGGGTACCATTCACCGTAGTCTTTTCGGGTCTTTTGAACTCTGACGGCTTATCGGTTCGGTTCGGATCGGCTTTTTGCGCTGACTGTTCGCCAGGCGCTTCAGATACGGCTTGCGCGAAAACAACGCTTAAAACAACCGCCATAAGAGCGGCGGTGATAACGAGTTTTTTCATGTTTTACTCTCCTATTATAGAATCATATTTCAGGGAAGCCTTCTAGTGGAAGTTTCAACCCTTCTTAAATATTAAAATCCTTTTCGTGAAAAATAGTTACAAGTATCGCCGCCATGATAATGTTCTACTTGACATTTTTGCGTAATGCGCTATCATAAATACGATTTAAGAAATAATCTAACGGATACGCAGGCGCGCGTATAAATATCGCGGAAGGCGTTCCGCAAAGCATAACCGCTGGTTATGGAAACCGCCTTTTATCATATCTGGAGGCTAATATGAAAAACAGAAAAAATCTATTTATCATTGTTCTTGGTTTGAGCGTATTCTCATTAGTTATTTCATGTGTAACAAATGGAACTCGTCAAAATGGAAGTAGCATTAATGTTTCACTTGATCAAGTACTTCAATTAGCAGTCGCTAATATTGATGAAAAACTTGGCTTATCTCAAACTTTTAGCTTGAGTACACAAAATTTAGACAAAAAACCAATAGTCGCGGTTATTAATTTTAGTTCACAGTCATATTCTTTATCTGAATATATAGTTGATAAATTAATTATGGGTTTAACAAATAGCGTCAGTATAACATTGGTAAGTCGGCAACATTTGAACGCTATTCGTAAAGAGATGGACTTTCAGTTCTCCGGCGAAGTAGCGGACGATCAAATTCGGGCGATTGGCAAAAAATACGGCGCTCAATATGTGGTTACCGGCGGCGTCAAAGATATAGGCAGATATTATAATTTTCAGGTAATTGTACTTGACGTAGAAACCGGCGAAGGTAAGGCGGCAACGGACGAAAACATTAACCGTAATGACGAAGTGGCGAGATTCTTTATTGAGAAGGATAAAGCTGAAGTTGCGGCTAAAGCCGCCGAAGAGAAGAGAATCGCTGACGCTAAAGCCGCCGAAGAGAAGAGAATCGCTGACGCTAAAGCCGCCGAAGAGAAGAGAATCGCTGACGCTAGAGCCGCAGAAGAATGGAGAATCGCTAACGCTAAAGCCGCAGAAGAACTTAAAAGAAAACGAGATATATATAAATTAGGTAGTAGAGGTCCTGGCGGAGGAATTGTTTTTCATATTTCAGGAACTATTTTTCAGGAATGTATTAAACTTAACGACAAAGTAGACGGCTTAAATGCCAGGCGGTATGCGTCCAGTTACAAAGGTGGTAATTATAATAATTGGCGCCTTCCAAATAAAGATGAACTTTATATCATATATGCAAATTTTAAACATAAGTTTCCTAACGGATGGTATTGGTATTCCGCTTCGGACGCGCTTAGTTTTTCCAATGGTGAAAGCAAATTTTTTCGTTTTTTGAATCAATATGTTATAGCTGTTCATGAATTTTAATTTGTGTCTGTCGCCGTTTTACGAACAGGAAATCATTAAAAAATATCTTCCTAATTCCGAAAAACCGTGTTACAATGTGGCTATGAGTATAACCTTTTATTCACTTGGGGCGGCGGGCGAAGTAACCGGCTCCAAGCACGTCATTGAAATTGACGGAAACGCCTTTCTAGTGGATTGCGGGGCGTTTCAAGGAGCGCGCGCCGAGTCCGACCGAAAGAATCGGGTGCAAAACATAGCGCCCGACCGCATCTCCGCCGCGATTCTGACGCACGGACATCTTGACCACTGCGGACTCTTCCCGTTTTTGGTCAAAAACGGGTACCGAGGCGATATATTCACCACTCCCGCAAGTCGGGACATCGCCAGTCTGATTATGATGGACAGCGCGAATATCCAAGCGCGGGACGCCGAATTCCTACGGAAGCAGGCAAATAAGAAAGGTGAAAAATTTGACTGGACTCCTCTTTTTGAGGAAAAAGACGCAATTCAGGCGACGTCTCAGATGCTCGGCGTATCCTACAACCGACCCGTATCTGTTGGGGACGGCGTGAAAGTCGAGTTCTTCGACGCGGGCCATATCCTTGGTTCCGCGATGGCGCTTTTCATCGTCAAAAACAACGGTAAAGAGACGAAAATCCTCTGTTCCGGAGACCTTGGGCGCAAAGGTAAACCCATCATTCGGGATCCATCTACGGAACTCCCGGCGCCCGATTACCTCGTCTTGGAAAGCACCTACGGTAACCGCAGGCACGATTCAACAGACAACGCGACGGCAAAACTAGCGGAAGTCGCCAAACGCGCCCTGAAAAACAAGGGGCGTATCCTCATTCCGTCGTTCGCCATTGAACGTACACAGGAACTCGTCTACTACTTCCATCTGCTCGTCGACGCGGAAGTGATTCCTGAAATCCCGATTTACGTGGACTCGCCTATGGCGACCAACGCCACAACGATTTTTCAAGTTCACCCCGAATGTTATGACGAAGACATACGCGAGGCGTTCATCAAACACCACAAAAACCCTTTTGGTTTCAATGGTCTCCATTTTACGACGAGCGTCGACGAATCTAAGGCGTTGAACAACCATCCTGGACCGCTTATCATCATAAGCGCGGACGGGATGTGCGAGGCCGGGCGGATACAGCACCACCTCATCAACAGCGTTTCCAACCCGAATACGACCATTCTCACGGTGGGCTACATGGCGGAAAACACGCTGGGACGCAGAATCCGTAATCGCGAAAAAGAAGTGAAGATTCACGGGCAATGGTTCACGCGCAGGGCAGAAGTCGAGGAAATCAACGCGTTTAGCGCTCATGCGGACTATTTCGAGGCGGTCGAGTGGCTTAAATCTATTGATACTTCCCGCCTCAAGAAGATTCTGCTCGTTCACGGAGAGTCGAAGCCTCAAGCGGCGTTCAAGGCGTATCTGGCGGACAATGGGTTTCCCCAGACGGAAATCGTGAAATACGGACAGACCTATGACTTGAGCGAATGAACGTCTCGCCTATAAAACGTACACTGCGCCCCGCCGAGAAACGACTCAACCTTGACGGGGACAGACGCGTCCACCGACGCGGCTCGCCGAAGGCGAGCCGCTAGCCGGGGGTAGCGAAAGACCCGCGCAAGCGGGGCTGGAGCTTAGGGGGCGCAACATAAAAGCTTACCGTTAGCCTGCGGCGTTTTGGAAAACGCGCCCCCTGCCTAATGAATAAAAAATATTTTTTGCGGACGGCTTGCTCTTTCGTCCAGTTTATGGCGCGCTAAAAATATTTTTGTGAAATCAAGGAATTCTATGTATACTATCTCAAACAGGCGATACAGGAAGCAAACTCAAACTTTACTTTGCGAACGCGTCTCAACACAATGCTTCCTTGTAATTCATTCCTTTTTTCTCTCCCACTCTCTTGCAATTTATTACAAACTTTACTATATTATAACAATGTTTATAAGCGTTTACGAGCGATTGCTTTGGTATGACGCTACATATAGCTGTTAAATTTTACCTTTCCAAAGCGGCGAGAGCGGTTGCTTTGTCTATTCCTTCAAGAGAGAAGCAAGGAAACTCACACGCGGCGCGTAAATTCGGGTAGAGATTCGACGGCGAAGATATATGACTCAAGGAGATTTTATGGACGTCAGTAAAATGCGAAATATTGGTATCAGCGCGCATATCGACTCTGGAAAAACGACGCTCTCTGAGCGCGTTTTGTTTTATAGTAATAAGATACATATTATCCGAGAAGTGCGGGGCAAAGACGGCGCGGGCGCGACCATGGATTCGATGGAGCTGGAAAAAGAACGCGGCATCACTATACAGAGCGCGGCGACGCAGATAGAATGGAAGGATCATGTTGTCAATTTGATTGATACGCCCGGACACGTGGATTTCACCATCGAGGTGGAACGATCCCTCCGCGTGCTCGACGGCGCGATTCTGGTGCTGTGCGCGGTAGGCGGCGTGCAATCTCAGTCCATCACAGTGGACCGCCAGCTCAAGCGCTACCATGTGCCGCGCATCGCGTTCGTCAATAAATGCGACCGCGCAGGCGCGAATCCATTCAAAGTGAAAACTCAATTACGTGAGAAACTGGGACTCAACGCAGTCTTAATACAGATTCCCATTGGTTTGGAAGACAAACTTGAAGGCGTTGTGGACCTCGTCAGTATGTGTGCGCTGTATTTCGACGGAGACAACGGTGAAACCGTCCGCGTCGCGGAAATTCCAACGCGCCTCAAGGCGGACGCGGAAAAATACCGCGAGGAAATGCTCGACGCGGTTTCAGAATTCTCGGACGAACTCACCGAATTACTTCTGGAAGGAAGCTCTATCCCCGAAGCTCTCGTACGCTCGGCTATCCGTAAAGGGACGTTAGAGGAAAAGTTCACGCCGGTTATGCTCGGTTCGGCTTACAAGAACAAGGGCGTACAGCCCTTGCTCGACGGGGTTACGTATTATTTACCAAATCCCACAGAAGTCAAGAATTTCGCGCTTGATTTAGATAGAAACGAGGAACAGGTCCTACTCTCCGTAGACGGCGATAAGCCCACGGTCGCGCTTGGCTTCAAGCTGGAAGACGGAAAATACGGACAGCTCACCTACGTCCGCATTTATCAGGGACGACTGAAGAAGGGCGACGAGTTGTTAAATACGCGCTCGCGCAAAAAATTCAAAATCGGACGACTCGTGCGGATGCACGCGAATAATATGGAAGACATCGCCGAAGGCGCGTCGGGCGATATTGCGGCGCTCTTCGGCATTGATTGCGCGTCCGGCGACACATTTTGCGGAGGAGGGTTGAACTACGCCATGTCGTCAATGTTCGTACCGGAACCTGTTATTTCGCTCGCCATTACCCCGAAAGATAAGAAGTCCGCGGACCAGATGGCAAAGGCGCTGGGGCGCTTCACAAAGGAAGACCCCACGTTTCAGACCTTCGTCGACCCTGAATCTAATCAGACCATCATCAAGGGTATGGGCGAATTACACCTGGACGTCTATATCACCCGAATGCTCCGCGAATACAACTGTACCGTAGAAACTGGTATGCCGCAGGTCGCTTATCGCGAGACCGTCACCCAGCGCGCTGAATTCAACTACACGCACAAGAAACAGACCGGCGGTTCCGGGCAATACGGTCGAGTCGCAGGCTATATGGAGCCATGGACCGAGGGGGATTACGAATTCGTGGATAATATCAAAGGCGGTTCAATCCCCACAGAATTCATCCCTAGTTGCGACAAGGGGTTCCGCGAGGCGCTCAAGAGAGGCTCGCTGATTGGATTTCCAGTGGTCAATATTCGATGTCTGATTAACGATGGACAATCCCACCCGGTGGATTCGTCGGACATCGCATTCCAGCTAGCTGCTATCGGCGCGTTCCGTGAAGCTTATAACAAAGCCAAGCCCTGTATTCTGGAACCGATAATGAAGGTATCGGTCGAAGGACCCACCGAGTTTCAAGGCAACGTCTTCGCGTCGATTAACCAGCGGCGGGGCGTCATCGTGTCCTCGACCGAGGATGGAATATTCTCCCGCGTGGAAGCCGAGGTGCCGTTAAGCGAAATGTTCGGCTATTCAACCACGCTCCGCGGCATGACCCAGGGCAAAGCCGAATTCTCTATGGAATTCGAGAAGTATGGGAAAGCGCCCGCGAGCGTTTCAGACGCGCTCATCAAAGATTTTACAGAAAAGAAAAAATAGAAATAAAGGAGAAATAAGTGATAAAAGAAGATCTTATTCAGCGCAGTCCCATAAAAATTTTTGAAAATTCTATACATGGAGGGCTGAAATGCGGGGAAATCGGCGTGATTGCGGCGCCAAATGGTATCGGCAAGACTTCGGTGTTGGTGCAGATAGCGCTTTACAAGTTACTGCAAGGGCAAAAGGTGATTCACGTATCGTTCAATAAGCACACGGACCACGTTCTCGCATGGTATGAAGACCTCTTCGACGAATTCGTCCAGAAGAAAAATCTGGAAAACGAGGTTGAAGTCAAGGATAACATCGTGCGGAATCGCGTGCTGATGAATTTCAACCAGGAAGGTATGACGAGTCTTCAGATTATCGTCAGTCTCCGCGCCCTTATTGTCGAAGGCGGCTTCAAAGCCGATACGCTCGTCATCGACGGATTCGGCTTTTCACGCGCCAGCGAGGAGAGGCTGTCAAAGCTCAAGACGTTCGCCAAAGAAGTCGGACTTTCCATCTGGTATAGCTGTTCGGTGAACGATGGTATGTTTGACGATCGCAGAATCCCGCTGATTCTCAAGCCCTTCCAGAACATCGTCGACGTCGTCATTACGCTTGAACAGAAGGCGTCCCACATCGAGCTGTCCGTCTCAAAGGACCGTGACTTTTACCCGCCGGACCCGCTGGCCATGAAACTCGACCCGCGGACCCTATTAATACTGGAAGAGCGGATTTAAGAAGGACGTCCACGGATTTTCGATGAATCCTATCTGCGACCACTCGATTTTCTATCGTCTGAAGCGGGACGACTTGTCCGTTCACGATATTGAAGACGTTCCATGTATGACCTACGCCTTGGGGCGCCGAGAAAGTATTGATAAGCCGATTATGGCTATAGACGCGAATAATCGCGCCGGATTCCGCAAGCGACTGGGAGGAACGCGAACCGCGATTGGTGAAGTCATGTACGAAAACCGGTAATCGCCGGAACTCTTGATTTTTTCGGCCGTAACGGTCTTTTTGGGAAAACATGGAATACACCCGCGAAGGAGTAAAGTCAGATGTTCTTGCCTAAACCGTTCACGACGTATATAATTTATCGCAATGTAAGGAGGCATTCTTATGAAATATGTAGCGTGGAGTATTCTCATGGGAACGGCGATTACCGGCGTTCTTGCGGGCGACGACCTTATTTTTTCTTATAAGGTCGGGAGGTTTGACGTTTATATGCTGGTTGAAAACAGTCGGCAGTCTGCGCCGTCCATTCTGATAGGCGCAGGGCAGGACGATGTGAATCGTTACCTGCCGAGCGGAACGTACAAGGCGGAAACCAACACATTTCTTATCAAAGGTATGGGAAGAACGATTGTGGTGGATACGGGCTTCGGATCGACCATATTTGACAGCATGAAGAAATTGGGGATAAGCCCTGCGGATGTCGACGCGGTTCTGCTCACCCATCTTCACGGCGACCACATCGGCGGGTTGACAAAGGACGGTAAAGCGCTCTTTCCCAAAGCCAAAGTCTATCTTGCGGCGCGGGAAATGAGGTACTGGACCGCCAGCAACGTAAATCGAGGCGCGGTAAACGCGCTGAAACCTTATGCGGACAAGACCGAAACCTTTAACCCGGGCGAGCTTGATATGGGCGGTATCGAGATTCTACCCGGCATACGCGCTATCGCCGCGTTTGGTCATACGCCTGGGCATACGGTTTTCCTGATTGAATCCGGTGATACCGAACCTGTTGACCGATTGCTCATCTGGGGCGATTTGATGCATGTGCAGGACATACAGTTTCCACTACCGGATGTGTCCGTCACATACGACACTGACCCTGTCGCCGCGGCTGGGGTTCGCAAACAGATACTCGCATGGGCGGTTCAGAACGATATACCGGTCGCAGGTATGCATCTCGCTTTTCCCGCTCTCGGAAAAGTGAAGGCTGACGGAAACGGCTATAGATTCATCCCACTTTAATTGACCATAGTCCTGTGAAAACGATAAGGGCTGTGGGTCAATTTAGTCCGCAAGCGCAGACTCTTTATGTAATGGGGGGGGGGGCGCTTTCCAAAACGCTTTAGGCAAATGATATGCTTCTTGTTGCGCCCCCCCCCTACGCGGGAGCCTCGCTCTGCGGGTCTCCCGCTACCCCCTAGTTTGCGACTCGCCGAAGCGAGCCGCCGTTCCTCCTCTTACAAGTCGCTCAGTCCTCATCGTCTATATAGCTCTAGCTGTATCGCTTATGTACGCTGACAGGTCTAGGCGGGTCAGTCCGCTACCGGTATTCTTCCCACGCCTTAATTTCCAGTCCCTTCGCCCGCTTGTATTCCAGCGCGTCTATAAATTCACGCGCTACTTTGACGTTGGTGAAGAGCGGAACGTCGAAATCTACCGCAAGACGGCGGATAAGATAGTTATTTTTCAATTCTTTGGAACCGTTGCTTTTCGGCACATTGATAATCATATCAATCTTGCGGGAACGTATCATATCCGCAATATTCGGTTCCTTTTTCTCAAGGGGCCAATTCAAAGCGGCTGTAGGGACGCCGTTATTGTTCAGGAATCTAGCCGTGCCGTGGGACGCAAAAAGCTCGTAACCCATATCAAGCAGTTTCCTCGCCGAGTCTAGGAAGTCTATCTTCTCCTCCATCGTGCCGGTTGAAAGCAGAATCCGCTTTTTCGGAATACGGTAGCCGACGGACAGCAAAGCTTTCAAGAACGCGTCGTGCAGATCCTCGCCGATACAACCTACTTCGCCGGTGCTCGCCATCTCCACGCCCGAAACGGGGTCGGCGCCTCGCAGTCGCGAGAAACTGAACTGCGCCGCCTTCACCCCCACCCATTCAAGGTCAAGCGCGGACGCGGGCGCCTTCTGCACAGGCTCGTCGAGCAACGCCCGCACCGCCATCTCAATCATATTCACCCCGCTCACTTTGGAACAGAACGGGAAACTTCTACTCGCCCGCAGGTTGCACTCAATCACGCGCACACGATTACGTTGCGCCAGAAACTGCACGTTAAACGGACCCGTGATATTCAAGGCGCGGGCAATCGCCTCGCTGATTTTGCGGATTTTACGGATTGTCTCAATGTAAAGCCGTTGTGCGGGGAGGACGACGGTCGCATCTCCTGAATGAACGCCCGCGTTCTCGATATGCTCGGTTATCGCGTGAAACAGAACCGCGCCGCGCCGCGCCACCGCGTCGATTTCAATCTCTTTAGAATTCTCGATGAACTTGGAAATCACCACCGGATGCTCCGCGGAAACGTCAGCCGCCATACGCAGAAACTTTTCGAGACTCGCATCGTCCCAGGCGACGTTCATGGCCGCGCCGGACAAGACGTAACTAGGACGAATCAGCACGGGATAGCTCACCTCCGCGGCAAACGCCTTTGCCGACGCGAAATCCGTCAACTCGCGCCATTCGGGTTGCTCAATGCCGAGCGAGTCCAATAACGCGGAAAACTTGTGGCGGTCTTCCGCCATATCGATGGATTGCGGGGACGTGCCGTATATCACGACGCCCGCGTCGTAGAGTTGAGTAGCCAGATTATTGGGAATCTGCCCGCCCATAGACAGTACAACCCCGTCTGGACGCTCAAACTCGTAAATATCAAGCACTCGTTCAAGAGTCAGCTCCTCGAAGTAGAGTCGGTCGCACACGTCGTAGTCGGTTGACACGGTTTCCGGATTGCAGTTGACCATTATTGAGTAACGCCCAAGCGCGCGCGCCGTGTCGACCGCGTTGACGCAACACCAGTCAAACTCGACGCTCGATCCGATTCGGTACGCGCCAGAACCCAGTACCATGACGCCGCGGTTCGCGGGAGCGACGTCGTCCTCGTTTCCGGAGTACGTCATATAGAGGTAATTCGTCTTCGCCGGATATTCGGCCGCGAGCGTGTCAATCTGCTTGACGGACGGCTTGATACGGTATTCTTCCCGCAAGGCGCGAATAGCCGACTCGCTCGCCCCGATAAGCCGCCCAATGCGGCTGTCGGAGAAGCCGAGTCGTTTGGCTTTGGTCAGAAGGTCTGGCGTTAGAGGCTCCGGCGCCGAATCGCTCTTTTTCGTCTCGTTTACTAGTTCCTCCTCGCATTGCCGCGCGTTCTCCATTTTATGGAGAAACCATCGGTCTATCTTCGTCAACTTGTGTATCTTTTCAATGGACCATCCTTCTTGGAGGGCGCGGTAAATAACGAAGATCCTGCGGTCGGTCGGGTTTTTCAGCAAATCCGCAATCTTGGCGGACGAGAACCCGAAGCCGCATAGGTTGTCGTCCCCGGCGAGTCCGGGCGCGCCCACGCCCGTCATTCTCAAGGCTTTTTGTAGCGCCTCTTCAAAGGTACGCCCGATAGACATCACTTCGCCCACGCTTTTCATTTCGCTCCCGATACGGTTTTCGACATTTTTGAATTTGAGTAAATCCCAGCGCGGGGCTTTTACCACGCAGTAATCGAGGCTCGGCTCGAAACAAGACTTCGTGGCGCGGGTGACGAGGTTTTCAATGTCAATCAAGGAATGACCGAGCGCGAGCTTCGCGGCTACGAACGCGAGCGGGTACCCAGTCGCCTTTGACGCAAGCGCGGAAGAGCGGGACAGCCGGGCGTTCACCTCGATGATACGGTAATCTTCGGAGCGAGTATCAAGCGCGTATTGGATATTACATTCGCCTACGATACCGAGATGGCGGATTACGTCTATGGCGATACGGCGCAGTTTGTGGTATTCGGAGTCGGTGAGCGTCTGGGACGGGGCGACGACGATGCTTTCGCCTGTATGAACGCCGAGGGGGTCAAAGTTTTCCATATTACAGACGGTAACACAGTTATCGTAACAATCGCGCACCACTTCGTATTCGATTTCCTTCCATCCGCCGAGCCATTCCTCAAGCAGGACTTGGGGGGAATAGGCGAACGCCTTGTCGCACCTGCGACGCACGTCGGACTCGTTCCTGCAGATGCCGGAGCCCGCGCCGCCGAGCGCGTACGCGACTCGCGCCATCACCGGATACCCAATCTGAGCGGCCGCCTGAACCGCCGTTTCCGTATCGGTTACCGCGATGCTTCGGGGGGTTTTTACGCCGATTTCGTCGAGGCGATTGACGAAACGCTCGCGGTCCTCGGTGTCTTCAATCGCGCTTATGGGCGTGCCGAGCGGTTTAACGCCGTATTTGTAGAAAACGCCCTCCCTATAGAGCGCCACCCCGCAGTTGAGCGCGGTCTGTCCCCCAAACGACAAAAGAACGCCGTCCGGACTTTCTTTTTCTATGACTTGCCGCACGTATTCGGGCGTAACGGGCAAAAAATACACGGCGTCCGCCATACCTTCGCTTGTCTGTATGGTCGCTATGTTGGGATTGACCAGCACGGTCTTGACGCCTTCTTCCCGTAACGCCTTTAACGCCTGCGAGCCAGAATAGTCAAACTCGCCCGCCTGCCCTATCTTTAGCCCGCCAGAGCCTAGCACCAGAACTTTATGGATATTGTTGTTCATAGCGGTCATTATACCGAACAGGCAAAGCCTGTTCAAGCGCTTCTCAATCTCTATTAGGGAGGGGGGGCGCGCTTTCCAAAACATAGCGGGCTGACGGTTGCTTTTCGTTGCGCCCCCCTACGCGGGAGCCTCGCAAAGCGGGTCTCCCGCTACCCCCCAGCCCGCGGGCGAATCCCGCGCCAGCGTCAGACGCCAGAGAGGGCTAGTAAAAAATCTTGTTGAATATTAAAATGCTTAAACATAAGGAGCGTTATAAAAAATTATGAGTCGTTTT
>JAIRKH010000039.1 GCA_031260245.1 Treponema sp.
CTATGTGTAATTATTTCTTCTGCTAAATTTGACGCTTCAATTTCATCAATAGGTAAATTTTTATCAAAAAATAGAGATGTAAGATCATCTTTATTTCCATTGTTGTCAAGAATTGAATTAATAGAGGTAGTCAATTGATAATCGGCGGTTTGATCTTTATTCACAAAAACCGTATGTAATATATTAAGCCTGCTCTTTTTTGTTTTATTATTGTCAAGCTTTTTATACACAAATACCAGAAGGCTATACCCTAAGCCGTATATTTTTTGACGAGCTGATTTAAAAGGACATGAAGATTGTGGTTGGGTATATGCCATAATATTTTTCTGGATCGTTAGTCCAATATAAACCATCCGGGGCTGTACGTCGGCGCCGACTGAACTAGAAAACGCGCATGATCCGCTTCTGTTCCCATCGCGTAGAGATCAGCGGCGCCTTCTTCAGACGACGCCCCTTGCGAATTCGTCCAACAGGCTTGCCTTCGGCTGACAGGCTTCGGCTATTACGGCGTCTCAACCGCTTCTTCTATGAAAGGATGTTGCAACTGATTTGCGGAACGTACCGTCCATTGACCGGCTTCTGGTCTGTCCTTCAAGACGAGCCAGAAGTTGCGCGCGGTCGCGGTTTTACCCGCCGCATAAAACGCCGCGCCCAAATAATAAATAGTCTTGTAATACTCGACGTTTTCCATATAGTCCGCGATAACCGGGTTGCCTTTCGCCGCGTTGAGAAGCGCGGGCATATCGGTAAACTCAAAGCCGTAGCGGTTTCTGATAATCTCGTTGATGATAACGGTGTTTTGTATCAAAAAGGAGAACATCAGGTGTTCCAAGGCGTTGCGTCCTGAAGCGTAGTAAAAGAATCCCAAAATTCGGTGAATCTCCTCTACACTGGTGTTGTCGTAGCGATAAATAGTCAAAAATCTGGCTATTCCGTCCGTTTCAAGAATTTTTGACATGGAATTCCGCGCGAAAACCCCGGAATCCCCCTGCCAGAGCGTATCGAGCGCGATTATTTCCTTGGATATATTCTCCATTTCGGTGTATTCTCGCTTTGTTTTAAGGACGTCGACTATTTTATAGAGAATTTCCACGTCAAAGGCCGGGTTTTCAAGGTTTGCCCTCTGTTCGTGAGCCCTTTTGTACTGTTTGAGGGCAAGAGTCAGCTCGCCTTCGATGCGATAGACTTCGCCCAGCCAATATTCGGCTTCCGGGTAATTCTTCAAAGCGCCAATAGCCTTGAGCGCGTTGTTTACGGAACCGCCCAGCGAATCCCGTGGCGTCCGGTAGTAAAGCTCTTTGAGCGCGCTCGTCGCCTTGTCAAGGCGGGTTTCCGTAATATATCTTTCCACATCGTCAAGGGAATCGCGCAACCGTCTCACGTCTCGAGTAGACAAAACCGCTATCAAATCCTGCTCCATCTGCTCGAACATAGCTTTTCTGTCCCGCTTTGCATCCTCAAACGCCATCAGAGCCTGCCCGTAAGCCCCATTCCGAAAAAACACCTTCCCCTGTTCCAACAACCACCAATACGCCCTTCCAGAGCGTTGGGCGGACGCGGAAAAAGGCAGGCAAACCATAACTAATATCACAAAAAGTTTTCGCATACAGCAACCTCTTTATAACTTTTCCAGCTCTTCGGCAAACGCCGCGTCCGCGTCCGAAACCGCAATTGTTTTAACGATTTCGCCGCGCCTGAACAGGACCGCCTTGTCTCCCGCGCCGGTTATACCCAGGTCCGCATGGCGCGCTTCGCCCGGCCCGTTTACCGCGCAACCCATAACAGCGATTGTCACGGTCTTACGCTCCGTGTAAAAACGAGTCAACCATCTTTGGGTGAAGCTGTGCGTGTCGAATCCGGCGCGTCCGCATCGCGGACAGGAAATTACCGTAACGCCCGTCGGCTTCAACCCCTGCCCCTCCGCTACCGCGTTGATAATCTCCCGCGCCGCAATTACCTCGTTTTCAACCGTATCGGACAAAGACACCCTCGCCGTGTCCCCAACGCCTTCGCTCAAGAGTGTGAACAAAGCCGCGGCGTTCCGCACCGTCCCCGCGACAAGGGGACCCGCTTCGGTAACGCCCACGTGAAGCGGGACGTCCGTTCTCCGCTTCAACAGACGATTCGCCTTTATGGTATCGGCGATTACGGAAGCTTTCACAGACACGAGCGCGTTGAAAAACCGAAACGCTTCAAAGACCGCGAGTTCCCGTTCCGCGGCTTGTACCAACGCTTCGGCGCAATCAATTTCGCCAGTCGCCATCTTGAAACGCAAATCCCGGGGGAGACTGCCCGCGTTCACGCCGATACGAATAGGAACGCCTTTCGCGCCAGCCTTTTCAAGTACCTTCTCGACATTGGCTCTTTCGCCTATGTTGCCCGGATTTATTCTGATTTTTGCAATGGGAAAGTCCAGCGCCCGCAGAGCTATGCGGTAATCAAAATGTATATCCGCGACCAGTGGCATAGAGACCGTTTCCGCGAGCCGCCCCAGAACCTGAGCCGCTTCCAAATCAGGCGCCGCGAAACGCAATAGCCCGCAACCCATGCGGGAAAGCCTTTCGATGCGGGCAACCAAGCCGCGTCCAGACTCCCCTTCAAGGTCGGCCGCGACAAGTTTGTCTTTCCACATAGTTTGAACCGCGACAGGAAAGCCCTTTCCTACAAAAACCGCATCTTGGCCGCGTCCGCCAATCTTTATTGTTTCGCAAAACCGTTTCATTTCCATTGCCGTTTTCCGAACCGCCTTAATTAAAGTCGGAAAGAATCGCCGTATCGCCGACGTTTATTTTCGCTCGCGCAAACCACCCAAGCGGTACTTCCAGCGCGTATCGGCAGGAACGACTCGAGCGCACCGAAGCGAGGCTTAACGGCTCCATGTCGTGGATTTCCGCGATGCGCCCGTCGCCCGCGATAAAAGCGATGGACAGCGGGATATACGTGTTCTTCATCCAAAAAGAAAGGATTTGGTCCCGCTCAAAGACGAAAAGCATCCCCTTACCGTCCGCGAGAGACTTCCGAAACATAAGTCCGCGTTGCCGCTCCTCCGCCGTTTCCGCAACCTCTACGGCAAGACTCGCGTCCCCGTCGGTCGTCTGTATCGTTATCGTCCTGAAGGACGGTTGGTCGGCGCATGCAAGAAGAAAGATGGAAGCTATCAAAAGGGAGCGAATACCCATCCTGCGGGGAAACTCAGAATTCATTCAGAAACTCCGCCCGCATTTCCAACTCTTCATTCCGCGCCGCGACCGCCTCGTCTAGCGCTCTGGAGAAAGCCTCCTTGTCAATGTATTGGACGAGAAGCGGACGCTCCAAGGTAAGCCGCGTTTTTTCATCTTCCCAAACGGCTTGCTTTGGGTCGAGAATCTTAGGTTCCCCGTATTTTCTGACGAGGGTCATGTACATTGAATAATAATCCACCCTGGCCGCGTCCATAGTGAAGGACATGACAAAGACCTTTTCGTCCTTAATTTGAAAGAGCGCTCTCCGTATGAATGAGAAACCAGTCGTGGCCACGTAATTTTCTGTACGCGAGGGGACGAATGAAACGTCGCTCTCTTGAAAGTTGAAGAGCGCGTCTTGGGCGAGCGCGTCTTTGAGCTCGTCGAGCCCCATACCTAGAGAAAAGGCGCGATAAACGGAAGGGACGGGCGCCGCCTCCTCGTTTGGCGGCGTTTCGTCAGACGAGGTTTGGGCGAAAGTTTGAATAGAAATGAACAGACAAAAGACGGGAAGTATTTTTTTTATCTTTTTCATATTTTTCATAATTACCGCCTTAAAACCGCCTTAAAGAAGCGTTTTTCAGCGCCTGTTCTCGTTTCTGCATACGCCGATAGGATTCGACTTCTTTTACGATTTCCGTGATATGTTGGACAAAGAACTTGTCGCTTTGTATTTGGATGTTTTTATTTTCCAAGAGCTTCGCGGTTATGCCGCTTACTTCGCCGGCCGCGAGTCCCATCATATTCGCCAGTTCCTTTGGACCAAATGCAAAGGTATAAGCTCTTGTGTCGTATACGTCCATTCTGTTTTTTTCAAGCTGGATGAGGAGGGCGTCGTAGGCGCGTCCGACAAGGTCGTCTATGAGGGTGTTTGCGAGTTGCTTGTAGATGAGCCAGATACGTTCAGCGAGCAGGGTAGTCAGCCTCGCTATGATTTGCGGCTGGGTGGACGCCATGCGCTCGAAGTTCGCGCGGTTTACCGCCATGACGACGCAGTCCTCGTGGGCTATGGCGCTAGCCGAGCGAGGCTTCGACTCCAAAAGCGCCATTTCCCCGAATATATCGCTCTGTTTAAGCACCGCGAGAAGCACTTCTTTGTTATCGACGATTTTGGTTATTTTGACGGAGCCCTTTTGGATGATATAAAGCTCGTCGCCCGGCTCGCACTCGGAAAATATCATAGCGTTCTTGGGGTAGTTGCGGTTGATTTCTTCAGGCTTGAAGTCCAGCTTCACGGCTTGGGCGAACCGCGCGATTTTCGTCATTATGTCGCCCGCCCTGTCGAAATTTTCCCCCCTTGGGCAATATTTTCGGTAACGGCTGTAGGCGTAATAGGCTTGATTGTACTGTTTGAGCTTCGCGTAATAATCCGCCACGTTGAAGAGATGGGACGGGTCGTCGCCCGCGGCGTTCTTGAGCGTAATGCGCGTGAGGGCTTCGTCCAGATAGCGCATACGCTTCGAGAACTGCATGATGATTTTCATAGCTATCGCGCCGCCGCTGTTGGTGATGAGTTGCGGGAACTGTTCCTTGAAAACCGCGATAAGCGTTACGTCGGTAAGCGCCTGCGCGGACTCGATGTGCGAATGCGACGACATCGTTGAGACGACCCCGAAAAAGTCTCCAGGTCCCAGAATATTGCCGCCTTCCTCCTGCACAACCTCTACTTCTTTTGAGATACGCACGTTCCCCTGCCGTATTATGAAAAAGCGGTCGGCGATTTGTTTATTGCCTTCGACCATTATGAAGGCGTTTTTCTTAAAATTAACAAACGTAAGCTGTAATCCAGCCATAATATCCCCTTTCTTTATTATTATATAACCGATTGCCTTGCATTGTCAACCGTTTATTTTCAGGGTATAATAATAATTGTATTATCCATAAATTAGGGAGACGCGCTATGAAAAAGACGTTTACGGCGCTTATGACGATAGGGCAACGCAAAGTATTGACCCCCGCCCCAAATTGCGTCGATAGGCGGTTCGGGCTACGTTTTTGCTAGACCTTCCGCTTCGCTT
Source organism: Treponema sp. (assembly GCA_031260245.1). Taxonomy (GTDB): domain Bacteria; phylum Spirochaetota; class Spirochaetia; order Treponematales; family Breznakiellaceae; genus JAIRKH01. The sequence continues at coordinate 5,240 of JAIRKH010000039.1, forward strand.
CATTCCCACGCCAAAACTCCGCCGCATTTTTGCAGTTTGCGGCAAGAGCAAGAAGATACTCCCCAGACGCCCGTCATTGCGGGCGTAGCGAAGCAATGACGGAAGCCGAGCATCGGGCCGGATGCGCTTAATCATACAGTACTTGTCCGAACGGCGATTCCCCTTTAATTTTTTATAAAAAAATATATACTTTCTTCTTGACGTTTTTTTTAACCCATTTTATAATTAAAAATATGTATATGAAGACGATTATTCATAGAAACGACAATGGCGTAAACGCCTTAGGTGCCCCCCCCCCGTGAATTTACTTTAAATTATAGTACGCAACGACCTAGAGTCGCGAAAAGGCGGTTAATCTCTCTTAAAAAGGAACGGCAAGCCGCAGAGCTTGATCCGCTGTGGAACGCCTTTGTCGCTCTTCGTTTTGGCGAAGAGCGATTATTTAAGGAGGTAAACGTGAAAATACACGACAGCGGATAATATGCGAGCGTGAATTTCGGGAAATAAGACTCTGCAACTACAAACAACGCTTTGTAGCGAGTCTTGAGTTGATCCCCACGGATTGCGCCGTTGAGCGTAACTGGCGGGGGGAGTTATGAATGGGGTAAGTATTACCCCCCAAAAAACAATTTTAGAGGTTTATATGCAAAAGAATGTTGTAAAAATCGGTGTAGCCCTGTTAGCGGCTTTGCTCGTTTCATTTTTTTCCGCTTGTACAGACGGCGGCGACGATAAGCAGAACAGCGCGGCGACGCTTTCGAGCGTTACTGTAGCGGGGATTTCCCTCGCCGCAGTGCCGACGTCCATTCCTAGTTCGGATTGGAACGACGAGGAGTTTCTGTTAAGCAGTCTGGGCGCGGAGCATACCGCTCAAGTAACGGTAAAAACAGCCGACGACTTGACCAACGCTGAGGTAATCGCAAACGCCAGCGCCGGAGCGAAGCTTGCCTACGCTGTGGGAACAGTCGGCTCGACGAAGCCGTCGACTTTTTCTGACGCCGCTACCGTTACATTAGCGACAAATAATTATCTGTATATCCGCGTAACGTCAGAGGACGGCAAGAACGTCAACTACTACCGAATACAGGTAACCACGGAGAGCGCCAACGCCAATCTGAACGGCATTGCGCTTGGCGAGGTTCAGGTTACGGCGCTTGGCACGCCGGCCGCGACGTATAACGCGGAAACCCTTGTCGCGGGAATGGCGGCTCTTACCAACGCGCAGAAAAACGGCGTTACGGTAACGGCTACGCCGAGTTTCTCCGGGGCGACCGTTAAGTACGCCAAGGCGAGCGGAGACGCCGCGCCCACGTTCGCCGATTCCCTCACGACTGACTTCACGGACGGGGATTTCCTCTACGTCGAAGTAACCGCTCAAAACGGAGTGGACAAGAACGTCTACAAGGTAGAAATACAGATTGGCAGGAACGCGAGTCTGACTGGGATTAGTTTCGACGAGACGCCGGTTTTCAACTTTGGAATCCCGTCCGCGACGGCGGCTGACGTCTTTGCAGGCGGTTTCCTCTTTGCTACGCAGACCGCGAAGAACATAGCGGTAACGGCTACGCCGGCGGATTCGCAAGCGACGGTCAAATACGCCAAGGCGAGTGGAGACGCCGCGCCCACGTTCGCCGAATCCCTCACGACGGACTTTACCGACGGGGACTTCGTCTACATCGAAGTAACCGCCGCGAATGAGACGACCAAGCTCTACTACAAGATACAGGTGAACCTTCAACTGACCGCGACCATCAAGTACGGTACCCCGGATATTGAACAAAAGGGCGAAGACTCAATATGGGCGGATCTCCCAGTGTACAATATCAATAAGGTATTCCCGAGCGATTCCACAGCAGCTTACTTAGCGAATCCAGATACCAGCGGCGTCGCAAAGGCGTTGTTTGACGAGAACGGCTTGTGGGTATATGTGGAAGTAACGGACCCGGCGATTCATTCAGCTGCAGCCACCGCCAACCAACATCTGTACGACTCGGTGGAACTCTTTATCAATGAGAACGCCGATGCGAAAAACGCGGGTTACGCTACCCAAGGCGGGCAGTACCGACTAGGCGCGCTAGACGAGGTGAGCGGCGATCCAACGGCGGCGGTAACCGCCTTTAACGCTCTCAATAAGCATACCGCATGGAAGACATCGACTGGATACGCGGTTATTTTCCAGGCTCCTTGGCGATTCAAAGACGCATATCCTATTACCGACGGGAAACTGATTGGTTTTGAGCTTCAAATCAACGCATGCACCGGAAACGGCGCGCGCGACGGCGTTATGGTGTGGAACAACATCGCCCATAGCAATTACCAAAACGCAAGCGACTACGGCGAAGCGACGCTGGACGCGGACGGTCATACGTTTACAACAGACGCGCAAATCCCGAATATCAGCGGACAACCGTCATCGGTTACGTACGACATCTCTGGCGAGAAGGCCGCGCCGACTTTGACGGTAACGGCGGCTGTAACGGACGGCGGAACTTTGACTTATCAATGGTACTCCAATACCGCGAACAGCGCTACAAACGCAACGATGATTCCGACCGCGACAAATACAACCTATACGCCGCCCGTTACGACGGAAGGGACGACCTACTATTACGCGGTCGTTACCAACACCAACGACGACGTTGACGGGGAAAAGGTGAAAACCGCTACTAGCGCTATCGCGAAGGTTGAAGTCGTCGATTACGCGGGAGCGGAGTTGGTTGACAGGGTAACGCTATGGAACGGCGGCGTTGTGGTGTACCAGTTCACATTGCCCGAAGGGTCAACATGGAGCGATTACACGAAGATCACCGCGGACTACCTGGTAGACGAGGAAAACTTCAGTAAGAGCTATGCTAACTACAGGATTTACGGACCCTATGCAAGTACGCTTTTTGCAAAGGAAGGAGACCACTATCTTGTAACACTTGGCAGTGACACCAACGCGCCGTATATTTTCCATCAAGACGCAAATAGTACCCCTACGAGTTTTGGAGGAACGGCGGGCGCGTGGTTTACCGTAACGGTGGAGTTCGACAGCGCGAATCCTAACGGCTCGTTTACTCACGCTCCAGAGGCTACCGATACGGGCCCCTTCTATTTTGGTCTCGGTCTGAAGCCGGCAAACGGCATCGATAGCAACGTTACCTTCTACGTGAAGAACGTTACTTTGAGCAACGCTGACGGCAGCAAAGAAGTGGTAGCGGCCGATTCCGGTTTTGACGCTCCCGCATTCGTTGGTTACGGCGGCAGTGCTTTCGCTTCCGAGAAGGCGCCAGACCCGGCTCCGACAGCCGAATAATCGAGCTCCCGCGGTCCGGAGTGGAGGACCGCAAAGCCGCCTGCGGGGATATAATCCCGCAGGCGGTCTTGTTAAACCTAAAGAGTAAAGTATGAAGACAAAGAAGGATTTTACATGAAAAAATACATTCTTTTACTGTGCGCGGCTGTCCTCGCGAGCGGGACTGTTCTTTCTCAAGAGTTGTCTTTTTCAGGCGAGGTAAAGACCGGCGTGTATTGGGAACAGGCGCAAACAGGAGACAAGGTAACGGAGATAGGCGAGATACATATTCATGACCGCGGCTACGTTCCTCCTGGCGCTAGTCGTTACGCTGGAGACTCTAGCAGCAACGAAGGGCGTTTCCGACTGAACCTACAGTTTGACCATAAAGACGTCGGCATGAAACTTCGTTTCGAGCAGACCGCATGGACAGATACATCATTGCCTAACTGGTCGTACGCCTTTGCTTACGGTAATTTTATCAGCAATCAACTCAAGATTTCGGCGGGCAGGCTAGGCGATTCGCCTTGGGGCGCGGGCGGCCCAGAACTGTGGACGGAGCTGGACACCAAGATAGGCGTACGCACGGAAATAAAACCTAACCTACTTCCGGGATTGAACGTGGGCTTTGTGCTGAACAAATGGAACGGCGGCGAAGTAACCGGAACGAAGACTTTAGCTGAAATGCTTCAGGAATCGGTAGTAGGCGCATCGTATACCAACGACTTCTTTCACATCCGCTTCGCCTACCGTTTTGACAGCGACCTGGACGCCGACGACGAGGAATTTGTCTACCGCATCGAAGAGCGGGCCTTGAATATGGTTCTGGAAGGTTTTCAGATAATAGCCAACGGTTATTACAAAGGAATCAATCAGAGCGAGGGCGGCAGAGGCGGCAGCGAGCCTGAGTTCAGTTTTCAAAACTGGCTGTATGTACAATACGCGCCCCGAGATTTCACCGCTTCGGTCCGTTTTGGACTGTGGACGGTCCCGGACCGACAAATCTTGAGCGTCAAACCTGGTTTTTACTATAACTTCTTTGGAAACATACTGAACGTGGGCGCCTATTTCTTGTTTGAACAGGATTTCGGCGCGAACAAATTCTACGAAGGCTCCCCGTATCTCGCGTTGGAACTACAGCCCTTGGTCAGATTAAACTTCGGAGACAACTTCTACACCGCGTTGGTTTACGATTATCGGAGCGAATACGCGGAAGTCCGTAAGGACACTATTAAAACTACCCATTGGTTTAACCTACAGGTAGTCTATGCGTTCTAGGCGAAAACGCGCCTAGTCTTGGCGAAGCTCCGCACATAGCGTGAGTGCAGACTCGCACATGGCGCGGGTGCGGAATCGCACATAGTATTTAGAACATTTGAAACATGGAGGAATATATGAACAAAAAATTATCATGGATATTCGTCATAATGACGATATTCGGACTTAACAGTTGCGGCGGTCAAGGAACGGAAGAAGAAAATCCCAACTCTTTTGACACAAGAAACGCCGCAACCCCGGTTATAACTTTACAGCCGGCCAGTACTATTTACGGCGTCGACGACGCCGTTGAGCCGTTGACCGTGGAGGCGAGTATAAGCGACGGAGGGACCCTGTCGTATCAGTGGTATTCCAATACGTCGTTCGCCAATAGCGGCGGCGTCGCCATTGGGGGAGCAATAGAGCCGACTTATACGTTGCCGTCAAATATAACGGAAGACGTTTACTATTACGTGGTCGTTACCAATACCAACGAAAACGCGGAACGAAACAAAACGGCGACCGTAACAAGCAGTCCTGCGTTGATTCGGATTTCCTCAGAACCGGTCGCGTCCCCTGCCGCCAGCGTTACCATTGATACGGCGACTCAGTATCAGTATGTTCGGGGCTTCGGCGGGATGTCCAATGTGTGGACCTCTCCGGATATTCAACTGCAAGACATTGATACGATGTTCAGCCCGAATGGACTGGGGATGAATATACTTAGGATATGCCTCTACCCGGACATGGACCTTATCGTTCAGAATTTGGGAGCGCAAACGGAGGGCATAGACAATTCGGATTATTACGACATCGTGAAGCGGGTCAACACGTACGGCGGCTATGTCTTGGCGAGCCCCTGGACCATGCCGCCTGAATGGAAAACCAACAACTCCCGAACAGGCAGCGGAAGCCTTTTGCCGCAGTACTACCAGACCTATGCGGATTATCTCAAAGACTACTGCCAAGATATGTACGACAACGGCGCGCCGATTTACACCGTTTCCATACAGAACGAACCGAATTGGCCGGCAAGTTACGACGGTTGCGAGTGGTCGCCTGAGGAAATGCGGGACTTCTTCAAACAAGTGGGGCATTTCACAGACGGCGTTCCGGGTTACGGCGGCGGCGAGGCGACGCCTGTTGTGCTTACCATGAACGGCGAATCCGCTAATCATCCGAATATCAACGACGCCGCGCTGAACGACCCGGACGCAGTCAAGCATATTGACCTCATAGCGCGTCACCTTTACGGCAACGTTCAGGTACGGTACGATAAAGCCATTGATATGGGCAAGGAAGTCTGGCAGACGGAGCATAATATCAATTCCGGTACCGAGGCTACCTATCCTAACGATTCGACGTGGAACTATGTTTGGAGATTCTTGAACGAGGTGGACGTTAGTATGCGGCTGAACGACGAAAACGCCTTTATCTGGTGGTACAGCAAACGCTTCTACAGCTTCGTCGGCGACGGCCAGTTTGGTACGATTGAACACGCCATTCTGCCCCGCGGATACGCCATGTCGCATTTCGCCAAGTTCGCCAAAGAAACCACTCGTGTAGGCGTTACTACGTCTGGAATCGCAGCGGTCAACAATCCTACTTTCGACGTAAACAGTACCGACGTCAAAATAACGGCGTATGAATCTTTAGACCATAACTCTATCAGCCTCGTCATTTTTACGCCGACAACCGCTAGCGGCGGCGGCGGCGTTAATGTGGGGGATTTGCAAATTAATCTTCCCGAAGGGTTTGTAGCCCGTAGCGCCTACGCCATAATATCTACCGAGAACAAAAAAGCCGCGGACGAGCTGGTTGTATTGAGCAAGGATAAAAAGTCGGCCGTCATAAACGTGCCGGCAAGCGCGATTGTCTCCGTCAAATTTACAAAATAGCGCGTCTTAACGCAAGCGAATGAAGCATACTCGCCTCAAAGGGGGCGCGTATGCTTCGTTTCGGATATCCCAGACACCACCGCGCCCGTCTCCCCTATCGCCCGTTCCATCCGCCTGACTCGAGAACTCCGCGCGTTGAGCAAGGAGGTGGTATGGCGTGGTGTCAGACACCGAAAGAAAGCCTCTGGCAAAAAGCGCGGGGCGGAGCGTGCGCGGTGGTGTCTGGCACCGTGGGCGCGGGTGGCGGTGTGGGTGTCAGACATCGCGAGGCGCCGGGCGGGTAGTTGGTGTCTGACACCGCAGGCGGCGGTGTGGTACGGGGTGTCTGACACCACTCTTGCTCTTGACATTTATCGTTGTTTTTTTTTACACTTACGCCATGAAATTTTTCAGATGGTTTCCGCACGGTTTACACGATGGATCGGTATTTTAAAATGACAGGATTGGTTCTCTCCTGTTCGTGGAATATTTTCATTGTTAAGCCGGACGAGGCGGAGGGAACGGTAGAGTGCCGTATCAAGGGTAAAGTATTGAAGAGTGCGGAAACGTTCCGCAATCCGATTGCGCCCGGGGACCGAGTTATCTTTAGGGCGGATGGCTGTAGGCGCGGACTTGTGCTTGCGCTGGAGGAAAGGCGGAACATTTTCACCCGCGGCTGTCAATCAGAAGGCAAACGAAACATACACGATAAGAGCCGCGCTAAATCGCAAATATTAGCCGCAAACGTAGACATCGCGCTGTGCGTCTGTAGTCCCGCGTCTCCGCCCTTCCGCCCACGCTTCATAGACAGGTTGTTGGCGCAGACTGAAGCATCCGGCATTGAATCAGCGATTGTCGTGAACAAGAGCGACCTTGCTATCGACAACGAGGTTGAAGCGCGTCTAATGGACTTCTCGCGCATCGGGTACCGCGTGGTACGCATATCCACGAAAACCGGCTTGGGCATGGATGAACTACGGCGACTGACAAGCGGTAAGATATCCCTGCTTACAGGTCAATCCGGTGTGGGCAAGTCGAGCATCGTCAATGCGCTTGCCGGCGCCAACATCAAAACAGAGTCGATAAACGAAAAATATAACCGCGGCGTCCACACAACAACACTCGCCAGCCTTGTCGCTTTGCCGAAGGGATGGATAATTGACACGCCGGGCGTGCGACTCTTCACGCCGGACCGTGTTTCAGCAGACCAGCTCGTCTTGTTTATGCGGGAATTCGCCCCACTCGCCGGACAATGCTTCTTCGGCTTATCTTGTTCTCATACGACGGAAGCAGGCTGTAAAATCAGGGAATCTGTGAGAAACGGCGACATTTGCCCAGACAGATACGAGAGCTTCTTGCGGATACGCGAGGAACTTCGCCCTGTTTTTTAATCGCTTCTTCAATTAAATTCACGCGCTCTGTTCTAACGTTTTGCCTCGGCGAATTCGTTCAAAAATCGTTCTGTTTCGCGAATCAAGATTTTTTGATTCGCGAAGCGCCTCCGAGTCTGAGGCAGGGAGTCGAGAAAGTACTTGCCGTAACTCTTTCGCGTCAGCCTGCCGTCCAGGACCGCTACGACCCCGTAGTCCGTCGAGCTTCGCATGAGTCTGCCGAATCCTTGCTTGAATTTCATCACCGCTTCGGGAACAGCCATCTCCATGAAAGAACTGCGTCCCTGCCTCTCGATGTATTCGCAACGAGCTTGGAACACAGGATCGCCCGGCGTTCGGAAGGGTAGTCTACATAGAATCACGAGGCGGAGAGTGTCGCCCGGCGCATCGATTCCCTCCCAGAAAGAGTCGGTGGCGAAAAGCGCGCTCTTTTTATCGGATAAAAATTCGTGGAGGAGCCGTGTGCGGTCCGCGTCTCCCTGTTTCAAGCAGACGATACCTTCTTTTGCTAAAATAGGACTTGATACCACAAACGCGCTCTTAAGACTTTCGTAAGAGGTGAAAAGCGCCAGGCTCGAACCGCTCGCCGCGGACACGAGTCGCGGCACGATCGCGTCTACAAAAGCGCCGTAGTCGCCCTCGTTGGGAAGCGGGGCGTCTGTGGGTAGCGTAACCAAAACGTTAGTCGCATAGGGGAAAGGCGAGGGGAATATACCTGTCAGAGTCCGCTCGCCCTCTTTCTCAAGCCCAAACTGGCTATTCCAGTACTCCCACCGCCCGGCGACCGCAAGGGTCGCGGACACGCATACTACGGTCTTATTCGGCTTGAAGAGGCTTTCCCGTAGGACAGCCGCCGCGTCTAGGGGCGTGACGGTCCACTGCGTGAAATCCCGCCGACTCTCCAACCAAAAAACTTTGTCCGGACTTTCCTCGAAAAACATGAACGATTCGCAAATCTGCGCTATCGCCTCAAAATTCCGACAGATGCTGCTTATTTCCCACATGACCGGGCCATCAGAGACTTCATTCTGCTCTTTTAATTTTTTGAAATGATTACGCGCATTCGAGACGAAAAACGTAAGCGTCTCCTTGAGTCTTTCCAAGAGCTTCCTGACATACGACGCGGATTTCACCTGGGCAGAAGTAAAGCGGAACACTCCTTCGACGCCGCAAAGAGCGCTCCCAGCCTCGTCCAAAGCGTCAACCGCTTCGCGGATGCTTTTGATTTCGTCTTCAAGCGCGTCCAAGGCGTTTCTGTCAAGACCAAGCCGCGTTAAGAGTCCGTGTCTGTCCGCGCGATTGCGCCTCAAGAGCCTACCGGTGTGTTTGTAGATACCGTGACGGCTAAATTTTTCGGCGAAGAAAGAGGTCGCGGACTGCTCTATCGCGTGCCCCTCGTCGAGAATTACTCGGGTATAGGCAGGAAGCACCGCCGTGTCGCCATAACCCGCGCCTCCTCTACGCGCCGCAATGTCCGCGAAAAGAAGATGGTGATTGACCACTACAATCTGGGACTCTTCGGCGTTCCTCCGCGCGCTCATGCTGAAGCAGAGGTCTTTAAACGTACAGCGGATGCCCAGACAGTTGTCCGACTCGGAACAGACGCGGTTCCACACTTTTTCGTCAGGCAGAAAGTCCATGTCCGAACGGGATCCCGTCTTGGAAGACGCGGCCCATTCGGACATGGATTTCAGATTCTCATATTCCTCGTCCGTAAAAAAGAACTCTTCTTTTACCGCATCGTCCAACCGTCTCAGGCAGAGGTAGTTATTCTTACCCTTCAGAAGCGCGACTTTGAATTTTTTTTCAATGAGCATCCTTTGGTCCAGAGCGGACTCTACGAGGGGAATATCCTTTTCAAAGAGCTGTTGTTGGAGCGTGATGGTCGCCGTTGAGACGATGACGCGCTCGTCGTTTAGGAGACTAAAGACGATGGATGGAAGGAGGTAGGCAAAGGATTTCCCGACTCCAGTGCCGGCTTCGGCCGCAACTATCGCATCTTCGTTGAAGCCTCGTATGACCAGGCGCATAAGGTCCAACTGAGACTGCCGTTTTTCGTAAGACCGGAGTTTTTGCGCTATAGCTCCGCCTTCCTCCAATTCCGCAATGACGGCTTCTGGGTCAATGTGTATTTTTTCTTCATCGTCCAAAATAATATCCCTATAAGTTTCAAGAAATTTCTGCAAGAGAATTATACACGCAACGCGTCCATCTTGTCAAACCGCTTGTCTAATTGTCCGTAAAATGTTATAGTTAGTAAAGACTGGTTCTTTGAACCGAATTTAAGGAGATTATTATGGTTGAAGAAGAAATAAAGAGCGCTCTCGACGATGTACGCCCCTCATTGCAGGCGGACGGCGGCGACGTGGAATTCGTCTCATTCGCCGAAGACGGCACGGTTTCCTTGAAGCTCAAAGGCGCGTGCGGCGGCTGCCCCATGGCGCAGATGACGCTCAAAATGGGCATAGAAAACTACCTTCACGAAAAGGTTCCCCAAGTAAAAATGGTAGTGGGAGTGTAATTAATAACGATAATAAAATGGAACTTCCTCCTTATCTTGCCGTTCTTAATGAAGAACAACAGAGGGCTGTTTTACACACAGGAAGCTCGCTTCTCATTTTAGCGGGCGCGGGGTCTGGGAAAACGCGGGTTATCACTACAAAAATAGCTTATCTGATTCGAGAACAGGGTTTTGACCCGCATTCCATACTCGCCGTTACATTTACTAACAAAGCGGCCGTGGAAATGGCGGAGAGAGCGCGCCTCATTGAGCCGCGTGCTCAATACGCGGTTCTACGGACGTTTCACTCTTTCGGCGCGTGGTTTCTGCGGCGTAATGCAAAACTCGCTGGATTGTCGAACAATTTCATCATTTATGACAAGGAGGATTCAGCTAATCTCATAGCGTCTCTACCGGAGGCGAAAGACAAGCAGAAAGCCGACGTTAAAACATGGGCTCATCAAATAGCCCGCGCAAAAGATTACTTCTTGGGACCCGAAGATGCGGAGCTTTCTCGTATTAATTACCGCAAGAATTTCAAAAAAGTCTATCAAGCTTACGAAAATAGACTTTTGGAAATCGGCAACGTGGATTTTGGAGACCTCATCAAGAAACCGATTGAGATTCTGCGGAACAATCCGTCCCTTGCCGAAGATTATCGCGACCGTTTTCGCGTCGTCATGGTCGACGAGTATCAAGACGCCAACATTGCGCAGTTCGCCCTCTTAAAAGAATTGAGCGGGGACAAGACTTACGTGTGCGTCGTGGGCGACGACGATCAGTCAATTTACCGTTTCCGCGGAGCGGAAGTGCGGAATATCTTGGAATTTCCAGACAGATTCCCCGGAACAGACGTTATTCGGCTTGAAAAAAACTATCGGTCGACATCCTTGATTCTGAAAGCCGCATCTTCGGTAGTTGGCTACAATAAAGGCAGGCTCGGTAAGACGCTCTTCGCGGAGCGGGGCGACGGCAAAATGCCGGTTCTAGCGTTTCTACCGAATCAGGACGAGGAAGCGGCGTTCGCGGCACAAGTCATAGAGTCGTCAGTCAATCAGCGCATGGAGAGAGAACGAGAGACGCTTAGAGGAAGAGCCTCCTATTCCGACTGGGCGGTACTTTACCGCACAAACGCCCAATCCCTTGGGTTCGAGACTGAATTCTTACGCCGCCGCATCCCTTATCGCGTGATAGGTTCTCTCAAGTTTTACGACCGCGAGGAGGTGAAGGACAGCCTCGCCCTGCTTTCGCTTATAGTGAACCCGCGGGACATTGTTGCGTTTCACAGGGTAGTGAATAAGCCTAGCCGGGGTATAGGGGCGGCGACCATTGACAAGATAATCACCGTCGCGCTTGACGGCGACTTATTGTCCGCGACGCGGAGAATCGCCCCTGAACTGCCTGGAAAGGCGCGGAAAGGAGCGGAATCCTTCCTCAACGCCATGGAAATCGGACGCGCCGCGCTCAATGGCGACAATCCCTTAGAGTCTTTGTCTAAAGACGCATTGTCGGACGAATCTGATA
>JAIRKH010000045.1 GCA_031260245.1 Treponema sp.
TTATGATGTCGCCTGAAGCGTCCGTATGCGGCCTCTTTTTGAGTGGTTACGCCTACGACGGAGACTGTTTAAAACATGGTGTCTGACACCGAAGCAATTCTCATAACAAGCCCGTATTGCAAGTATGAGAAAACCACGAATACTTATTGAGGACGCAACGTATCATGTTACGTCGAAAATAGACCACGACGACATGAGTCTGCTCGACCCTCTGTTCAAGTTATTATTCCTCTCATTCGTCAAGAAGGCGAAACGGAAGTTCCATTTCCAGTTATGGGATTTCTGTATCATGGGAAACCATATTCATTTCCTGATAAAACCGGGTAAAGACACTAATTTATCGGAAATAATGCAATGGATAAAGTGTAATTTCGCGAAGGCGTGGAACAAGGCGCATGGGCGGAAGGGGCACGTGTGGGGGGAACGGTTCTACTCGCGGATAATCGGTGGGATAGAGGACTTTCTGCGGACGCGGGAGTACATTGCGGAGAACCCCGTGAAGGCGGGGTTAGTGACGCGAGCGGCGGAATGGGCGTTTGGAAGTCTGTACCACCGGCTACATCGACAATCCGACTTGGTAGACGAGCCTATTCTCGGCGATGGTGTCTGACACCGCGCGGCGACCGACGGAGCGGCATCTATGCGTTCCAAGCGATAAAATTTTCTAAATTTCCGCTTGACAAGCTTGGCGTCCTCTTTTATACTATTTTTAATAAACTAATCCGTCCGGGAAAATTCCCGTGTATGGGTCTTTTGGAGGCTTTATGGCAAAAGTAGAACTAAAAGGGATTGGCAAAATCTACGAAGGCGGCGTGCGCGCTGTAGATAACGCCAATATCATCATTGAAGACAAAGAATTTGTCGTGTTGGTAGGACCTTCTGGATGTGGAAAATCCACAACACTCCGCATGGTCGCCGGTTTGGAAGACATTTCTGAAGGCGAACTCTACATTGACGGCGAACTGATGAATCAGACTCCGCCGAAGGACAGGAACATCGCTATGGTGTTCCAGAATTACGCCTTGTATCCGCACATGACCGTTTATGAAAACATGGCTTTCGGTCTTCGTATCAAGAAAGTTGACAAACAGGAAATCGACCGTCGTGTTCACGAGGCCGCGCGTATCCTGGACATTGAGAACTTCCTTGAACGCAAGCCCAAGGCTCTGTCCGGCGGTCAGCGTCAGCGTGTTGCGGTAGGGCGCGCCATTGTCCGTAACCCCAAAGTGTTCCTGTTTGACGAACCTCTGTCTAACTTGGACGCGAAGCTTCGCGTTACCATGCGTAAGGAAATCGCCGAACTTCACCTCAAGCTCAACGCAACCATGATTTACGTTACCCACGACCAAGTGGAAGCTATGACTATGGCGAGTAAGATCGTGGTAATGAAAGACGGTAAGGTTCAGCAAATCGGAGCCCCGCTCACGCTTTATAATCGCCCCGTCAACAAATTCGTCGCGGGATTTATCGGCTCTCCGCCGATGAACTTCCTTTCGGTTAAAGTGGAAGGGCAGGGGAATGATATTCTGCTTAAAGAAGAAACGTTTGATATTCGTCCAGCCGCGGAACATATCGACGCTCTAAGAAAATACGTCGGCAAGGAAGTCTTCTTCGGCATCCGGCCCGAAGATCTTCTCTATACGGACAAACCAACGTCGCAAAACAACATAAGCCTTAAAATCAGCGTGGTTGAACCGCTCGGCGCGGACATCCATCTGTGGCTCACTACTGGCGTGCAACCCTTAGTCGCCCGCACAGAGGCGCACTATACGTTCAAGGTCGGCGATACTATCAACTTCACCCCCCGTCTCGAAAAAGCCCGTTATTTTGACAAGGAAACTGAGCTTTCTATCACCGACGCCGCAACAGTCGAATTAAAAAAATAAACGCTCTCTCAAAGAGCCGTAGAGAAATAAGTTCTCCGCGGCTCTTTTTCTGTTTTCCCTTCAATAAAGTCTACTTCTCATCTTTCATTTCCACAATATTCGCATTGTTTCTTTTGTACTCTAACGGGCTTTCTCCAACGTATTTTCTGAATTTGCTATAAAAATAATCTGTACTGGCATATCCCACAGCGGACGATATTTCATAGACCTTCATTGTCGTGGAAATTAGCATCTCCTTCGCGGCGTCAACACGGAGCATATCGAGATACGTGTGGAAACTCCTTCCAGTGTATTCTTTGAATCGTTTCCCTAGATACGCGTAGTTGTGATGAAAAAGCTGTCCCAGAATTTTGAGAGAGAGGTCTTGATTATAGTTATTATTGACATAGCTGGTTATCCGTCGAAAACTCCCGTCTGCGGAGAGACAGGCGAGGCTTTGGCTTATGCTGAAGCAGAACTTTGTCATTTCATCCACTATGTCCGCGAGATAGCGCCGTTCCATGACCGCGTCGAGAATTTCTTTACTGTCTCCCATAGTTTCTCTCAATGTCGGGAATTTGTTCATGACGATGTTTCGCGTTTCTAACATCAGGCTAATACATTCTTCTCGTATTTCGCGGGGATTTTTCCCTGACAGGACGCATCTTTCCTCAAAAGCCTTGAAGAAACTGTGTATCTTCTCCATATCAATTATCTGGATGAACGCGCCGAGCTCATCGCTCGCGTTCTTGAATAGAGCGGTAACTGACGGCGCTATTTTATTCTGCATCAGAGCGTCCGCGCAAAGGCACCGGACGCCGCGGTAGAAAAAGGCGCGGGACAAAAGTTGTTCCGCTTCAATAAAAGAATCCCATATACCGGACCCGTTCTCTCCGGGCGGACGTCTCGTTCCCAAAGCTATGGACAGGACGCAGGTTTCATCGTCCATATTTTTGCGGACTCGCTTGAAAAAGTTATCGTGAAACTTTTCAAGAAACCGCTTCGCCGCATCTTCGGAAGCGTCGGTGAAGAGAACTACCATGCGGTTCTTGTAGGGGAACAGGGGACGGCGGCTACCGGAAAAGAAAGCGCGGAGTTCCTCTTCAAGAGCGTCTAAGTCCGCATAAGAGAGAACCGCGACTTGAACGCGGACGGTTTGCGCGGAATTTATATGCAGATATTCAAGGTCTGTGGGCATGGCTCTTGCGAAGGCGGTCGGCTTGAATCGATCTATGATTCGCGCAAACGCAAGACGGTGGGCTTCACGGATCCTCCATTTCTCCTGTTCCGTGAAACCGCGGATTTCTTCGGCGATGCCCATGATTTTCTCAATGAGGATTTGCTCTTCTATGGGCTTGACGATATAACCTTTTGCGCCCATGTTAAGCGCTTGGCGCGCATATTCAAAATCCGTATACCCTGAAAGGATGAGGAATCTGGACGCGCAGTCTGCAGTTTCGCGCATCACGTCAATGCCCGACATACCGGGCAGGTGGATGTCGAGTAGAGTCAAGTCAGGGTGGAGCAGTCTGATAGCTTGTACCGCGCCGGGACCGTCCTCTGCTTCCCCGCAGATTTCATAACCGTATTTTTCCCAAGCTATGACCCGTCTGATTCCGGCTCTGATGATGGGTTCATCGTCTACAATAAGCGCCTTCAGCATAAATCCTCCGAAATTATTCTGTCAATCAATGGCTCGCCGCACTTGTACATCTGGCGCTGTCGAAACGCGCATACGGACGCTCAAGCCGCCGTTTGGGGAAGGGGACAGCTCCAACCCGTAGTCCGCGCCGTAGAACAGCTTGATGCGTTGGTTCACGTTGGCAAGTCCAATCCGCTCTCCACCGCATACGGTTTGCGCGTCCAGGCTTCTCCCGAGCTCTTCCCGTACACGCTCCATGCCTTCCGCGTCCAATCCCGCGCCATTGTCAGTAACCTCCACGACGAGGCTTTCTCCCTGTACTTTTACTCGTATCAGTACGCGCCCCTCTCCCCTCGCTCGGCCGTCCTTCTTTTCAAGCCCATGAACAAACGAGTTCTCCACGAGCGGTTGAATGAGGAGCGGCAGAATATAGATGCGCTCCATGAGCGGTTTTGTCTCCTCTTCCACATCTATTGAGAAATTTATCCTTTCCCCAAAGCGCAGTTTTTGTATGCCCAAGTAGTCCCTCACCCGTTCTAGTTCGGTTTCCAAAGGAACGGTTCCTTGGGCCGAAGAGAGGCTCTGGCGAAGTATTCTTGAAAGCATCTTAATGGTTGCGGAGATTTCCTCCTCTCCCTTGGACAGGGCCATCATGCGTATCGTTTCAAGAGTGTTGTACAAGAAGTGAGGGTTTATTTGGCTTGAAAGTATCTTCAGTTGCATTTCCTTTTGGCGCGAGAAAAGCATTTCTTTTTGGAGCTTTTCAATATAGACTTCGTTGACGATGCGGAAAATAGTTCCAAGCGCAAACGCAAGGGTCCCAAACACGATGATGAGGCTTTTTTTGAAGATGGAATAGACAGGCGCAAAGAGAGTCTTTTTAGGGATGCTGTAGGATATTTGGAACTCGTCTTTTGCCGGATGGAGAACGTAGGAGTTGGTGAAAACGTAGTTTTTTGGAGCGCGGATTTTGGGCGCAAAACCGTCGTCAGACGCCGCTATGGTCTTGCCGTCAAGGGCGATGGCCGCCTCGTGGGGGGCTTCCAGACAGAGTCTTGACAGTTTACCCGTATCAATATTGACGCACAGTACACCGATACGGCTTCCTGTGTTGGCGTTTCGTATTTGCCGGACCAGAGAGAGACAATTTGAACGGAGGATGCTATCGCGGCGGTAAGTCCAGAACATCTTTCCGCCAAGGGATTCGGCTTTCCTGTACCATTCTTCCTGTTTTACGTCTGGGTCCGCGCGGGTGAAGTAAGAATTGTTCAACATGGTTGGGTTTTCAACATAGAGTCTGATTCCCGCAATTTCGTTATGGGCTCGGAGGTAGTTGTCGAAGAAGGCGACTCCGCTATAGGCCGCGTACACTTCGAGGGGTGTCTGGTATTCGGTCTCGACGACTTGATGGATTTGCCCGTTGACATAGGCGCGGTTTGCTATGTCGACAGCCTTGCCGAGCGTTTCGGAAAGGGCGTTTTCTATGCGGTCAACGTTTGCCTGCGCCTGCCTGACTTCGTTCTCCCATATCAGTCTTCCCATACTGATGGAGAAATAGAGTCCGGTCAACATGATGGGGATTAACAAGGAAAGAATGCAAACAGCGAACAGTTTGCGGTCAACTTTAAGTCTGTTTAGATAAGGAAGGAATGGGGAACGTTTCATTTTAGCCTTCCGGTTTCATGGGGTGTAGTTTGGATAGATTCTTTAGAGTGTTCGTATACACGTCCTGCTTCTGCGGTTGATTTAAAGTTCCATTATTTTTATCAATCTGCGGACGATTTCGGCTGAATTTTTTGCGGCAATCGGGAGGAATTTATCAAACGCCACAGGCGACTCCGCTCCGGCTATGTCCGAAAGCGCTCGTATAATGAGGCAGGGCGTTTTGAATAGATAGCAGGTCTGGGCGATTGCGGCCGCTTCCATGTCCACAGCCCGAATGCTCGGGAACCGATTGCGCGTCAAAGCTATACGTTCAGGATCGTGCATGAACACATCTCCTGAACCGATGATTCCACGCATATGGTTGAATTCCGCGGATAGAACGCCTTCTTTTTTCAGGGCGTCTATGGCTTTTTCCGCTTCTTCTATGAGGTCTTCTTGAATCGGAAACACCAGAGGCATACCCGGTACCTGTCCAAGCGCGTAGTTGAAACCTGTAGCGTCGACGTCGTGCTGGATAAGACCTGTTGAAATAATCGCGTCTCCGAAACTCAAAGACGGATCTATACCGCCTGCGGATCCGGTGTTCATCACGAAAGACGGCTTGAACCTATCGAGAAGCAGAACGCCCCCCACTGTAGCATTGACCTTCCCAATGCCGCACCGTAGCAGGACAACGGCTTTCCCCTCGAGCTCCCCAGTCAAGAATTCAAACCTGTTTATTATTTCTCTCTGCGGGTTTTCAAGATATGAGCGGAGAAGCGTTATCTCTTCTTCCATTGCGCCAATGATTCCTATCATGTTTTCTCCTTTGTTTTTATGATAATTTCTGTTACTATATCATATTCATCATGTAAAAGCAAGCGACTCAGCGAGCTATAAATCGTTCGTGTCTGGCGCCGCCGAAAGCGTTTGACGCCGAGCGTGTCTGACACCCGTCTGTTGAGGAAAACGCGCCTCCTATATAAAATCATATAGAGCGCAGTCTCCGCCTGCTAATGTATCGTAACATACATGGTATTTCTGCCAGCGTTATATCTATAGTTTACCGTAGAAGGATATGTGTAGGATACGCTAAAAGTCGGCGTTTTAGTGTAAATTTTGTTATGGTTGTCTTTTCCGCTTTTCACCGTCATCGGCTCTGTTTCCATATAACCGCCCGCGCGCAGAGTTACATTATCCGTAAAAAGACTTAAAACTTCTAACGTTATCGGCTCAACATCGGTGAAAGCGATAGTATTTCCCTCTTGTTTATATTCCACCCACGGCTTCGGCGTTATCGTCAGCGATTTGAAGCCGTGAAAACCGCCGTCCATATTAACAGACGCCGTTTTACCAGGTTCAAGCGTCTTGCTAATCGAATCAAATAATAGAACGCACGAAACGGTATAAGAGGACTGATTGTCCAATTTGACTTCCTCGTAAGAGGCGCTCTGGCACGCCGACGACGCTAATCCCGCGGCGGCTATAAGCAAAAATAATTTTCTCATAAGTTTAACCCATTATTATAAATTTCTTTCACTCTGTCAATATCCCCCTCGTCTCACGTTATTGTGGAAACTCGCCGAGAAATGCTATACTCCTCGTCTATGAATGGGAATCAGAAAAGAATTGAAATATTAGACACAACCTTGCGGGACGGGGCGCAAGGAGAAGGCGTCAGTTTTTCGGCGCAAGACAAAGTCGCAATCACGCAGGCGCTGGACGCCCTCGGCGTTCAGTGGATTGAAGCAGGAAATCCGGGAAGCAATCCTAAAGACTTGGAGTTTTTCGCGATGGCTACAAACCTCAAGCTGGAGAACGCGAAACTCGTCGCTTTCGGGTCAACGCGGAAAAAAGGCGTCAAACCCGCCGAGGACGCTCATCTACAGAGCTTGCTGTTCGCCGAGACCCCAGCGGTCGCGATTTTTGGGAAAAGCTGGGACTTGCACGTTACCGAAATCATTCGCGCGAGCCTTGAGGAAAACCTTGACATGATTAGCGAAACTATCGCTTTTTTGAAAGAGAAGGGACGTTTCGTCATTTATGACGCGGAACATTTCTTTGACGGACTTACCGCGAACCGTGAGTACGCGCTTTCCACGCTTAAAGCCGCGCTTTCAGCCGGCGCTGACCGCATCGCGCTATGCGACACAAACGGAGGCGGTTTCCCGGATGCGATAACCGCGGGCGTAACAGCGGCGCTTCAGACGCTCGACAGCGCGGATAAACTCGGCATCCACGTTCACAACGATTGCGGTATGGCGACCGCAAGCGCCATTGCCGCGGTGCGGGCGGGATGTTCACACATACAAGGCACGCTTCTTGGTTTCGGGGAACGATGCGGCAACGCGGCGCTGGCGGAAATCATCCCCAATATCGAGCTAAAGATGGAATTGCGCTGCCTTCCCCGCGGCAAACTAGAGACTCTTTATGGGACCGCGCGGCAGATCGCGGAAATCGCCAATGTCGCGGTACCAGACGCCATGCCCTACATCGGCGCGTCCGCGTTTTCCCACAAGGCCGGTATGCATACGGACGGCGTTCTCAAGACGCGCCGTTCTTTTGAACACATAGACCCGTCTGCGGTGGGCAATGGTCGGCGGTTTCTCATAAGTGAAGTGGGCGGACGCGCGGCGGTCGCGGAACGGGTACGAAAATTCGCGCCTGAGGTTACTAAAGACAGTCCGGTGATTGCTAGTCTTGCCGCGAAACTAAAGCGATTAGAGGCTGAAGGATGGCAATTTGAAGGAGCGGACGCTAGCTTTGAAAAGATTGTGCGGCAAGAGTTGGGCAAATATCAGAGTCTTTTCGCCATTGTCGCCTATCGCGTGGCGAGTGAGCATTCCACGCCGAACGCGGGCGCGTATAGTCATGCATGGGTCAAAGTTTTAGTCGACGGGCTTTACGAGATAGCCGCGGCTGAAGGCGACGGCCCCGTGAACGCGCTTGACGCGGCGTTGAGGCGCGCGCTCAAGCGGTTTTACCCGGAACTGGAGCAGATGCGCCTCACAGACTACAAGGTGCGCGTCATTGACGGCAGGGCCGCGACCGCGGCAAAGGTTCGGGTGCTCATTGAATCAACGGACGGTATGAATACATGGACAACAGTGGGCGTTTCCACAGACATTATTGACGCGAGTAGAGCTGCGCTTGTCGATTCTATCGAATACAAGCTCATCACAGGCGAAGCCTGTTGGACGACTTCATAACGGTTGTTGTTTGGTATATCGTCTGTCCCCTGGGATATGGTAACGATAGTCTTTTCCCTACGGTTGTTTATTTCATTTTGAAAGGGAAGTACAATTTACTTTATTTAGCAAATTATAAAAAATAGTAGAATCCGGGCGCTTTACATAACAAGTCTGTTTATGCTCGCCGCCGGTAGGCGGCTCGGGCGGAGTTTTGCCAACCATGGTCTTTGTTGCGCAAAGCCCTTATTCGGGCTGGCAAAACGTCGTAAACAGCCTGAACGTTAGACGATTTTCTGTTTTCCTATTGATTTATATGAAAAAATCGTATATAATACAAAATTATCGCGAGATACTAAATTGTAAGGAGATTTTTATGAATGAATTAAAACCTGAAACATTTGATTTCACTATTGAAGAATTAGGGAAACGAAATATTAAATCGCCCATTGTCATGTCAAAGGAGTTGGGCGATTCCATAGCGAATTACGTGAGAGACGACCAGTTCATCCGTCTCAATACGAGCGTGGAATTGGGGAGCCAGCCGTCCCTCAAACGGAGTCAGGTACTGGAACTGGCGGGACCGCGCGAGATGCTCTACTTTCAACCGTCTCACGTTCATGCGGGTATAGTGAGTTGCGGAGGTCTCTGCCCCGGCATTAACGACGTGATTCGCGCCATCGTGCGATGCCTCTACGAGCGTTACGGAGTCAAACGCATAAGCGGTATACGCTATGGGTACAAGGGCTTCCTTCCCGAATACGACTACATGCCGAAATCTCTTAACCCGAACCTTGTCGACAACATCCACAAGCTCGGCGGTACATACCTCGGAAGCGCGCGCGGCGGTGGCAAAGAGGTGGGAAAAATCGTGGACGCTATGGAGCAGATGAACCTCAATATGCTATTCACCATTGGGGGAGACGGTACGCAACGGGGTTCTCTGGACATCGCCGAAGAGATTGAGCGCCGAAGGCTCAAGATAGCCATGATTGGCATCCCGAAAACCGTTGACAACGACTTCGCCTTCATCCAGAAATCCTTTGGCTTTGACACCGCGGTATCCAAAGCCGTCGACGTTTTAGCGTCCGCGCATATGGAAGCAAGCTCTCAAATCAACGGCATCGGGCTGGTGAAGCTCATGGGACGCGAGTCCGGCTTCATTGCGGCTCATGCGGCGTTGGCAAGCCACGAAGTCAACTTCGTGCTTATTCCAGAAGTACCCTTCAACCTTGAAGGGTACAACGGCTTCTTCCACCACCTGGTAGAAAGAATCAAGAAACGCCACCACGCGGTCATTATCGTCGCCGAAGGCGCTCTCCAAGAACAGCTCTCAAGCGGCGAAAAGGATGCGGGAGGCA
This sequence comes from Treponema sp., assembly GCA_031260245.1. GTDB lineage: Bacteria > Spirochaetota > Spirochaetia > Treponematales > Breznakiellaceae > JAIRKH01. The sequence continues at coordinate 9,701 of JAIRKH010000045.1, forward strand.
ACCTCAAACTAGGAGATGTAGGCGTCTACCTCCGCGACCGCATCAAGAGACACTTCGCGGCCGCCGCGAAAACTGAAGGTATCGACGAAATTAACCTCAAGTACATCGACCCTAGTTACATCATCCGTTCCGCGCCTGCGTCGCCAATCGACTCTATCTACTGCGAGCGCTTGGGCAACGCGGCCGCTCACGCGGCAATGACGGGCAAAACCAAGGCTGTCATCGGGCTTGTCAACAACGAATTCGTGCATATCCCAATGAAAGCGGTCATCTCGCACCGCAACCACGTGGACCCGGAGAGCAGCCTCTGGCGCGACACTCTGGACGCTACTCATCAGCCCGCGCTCATGGTCAATCACTTTGATTGATTAATTTTGGAAAGTATGTTATTCATAGAAGGGTTAAACCCCTCTCCAGAGGAGCGGGGTTTCTATTCAATAAGACAAGCTGACCTTCCGTCTTGAGGCGGGGCAGGTAAATTAGACGGTACGCTTATAAGCCTTGATTTCCCGGCGGATACGCTCGGCAAGCTCGGAGCGCGGTACGCGGATTTGTTTCATACTGTCGCGGAAGCGGAGGGTTACGGTACCGTCTTCTTTTGTCTGATAGTCGACGGTTACGCAGAAGGGCGTGCCGGCTTCGTCTTGACGTCGGTAGCGCCTGCCGATAGCGCCGCCCTGGTCGTAGTCTGTGGTAAAGTCGTTCATCAATTCGGCGCGGATATTTTGCGCCAACTCCGCAAGCCCGTCCTTTTTCTGTAAGGGCAGAACCGCCACGGTTATCGGCGCAATGTTCGGGTGAAACCGCAACACCGTACGGTAATCGTCCGCGTCTCCTTTTTCCGCCACTTTCTCTTCGTCATAGGCGTCGCATAGTAGCATTAGGAGGGTGCGGGTGAGCCCCGCGGACGTTTCAATGATGAACGGGACGTATTTCTTATTGCCGTCGTCCTGGTCTATGTATTGCAAATCCTTGCCGGAAAACTGCGTATGCCGCATGAGGTCGTATTGCCCGCGATTGTGAACGCCCTCAAGCTCTTTCCACCCCATAGGGAAGAGGTATTCGACGTCGTAGGCGTCTTTAGCGTAATGGGCAAGTTCGTCCGGTCCGTGTTGGCGCCACCGAAGGCTCTCCATCTTGACGCCGAGCCGCTCGTAATACGCCCACCGTCGTTTTCTCCATTCGTTAAACCATTCGACGTCCGCGCCGGGCTTCACAAAATACTGCATTTCCATTTGCTCGAATTCGCAGGTACGGAAGATGAAATTTTTTGTAACGATTTCGTTGCGAAAGGCTTTGCCGATTTGCGCTATGCCGAAGGGTATTTTTACGCGGTTGCTTTGAATCACGTTTTTGTAGTTGACGTAGATTCCCTGAGCGGTTTCCGGGCGTAAATAAATCGCGTTATCGCCGCCTTCTATGGGGCCGATGTTCGTCTTGAACATGAGGTTGAATTTACGCGTGTCGGTGAGTTCGCCGCCGCAGTCGGGGCATTTTTTCTCGTTTAGGTTTTCCGTTGGGATTTGGTCAGCGCGGAATCGCGCGTTACATTTCTTGCAGTCCACGAGCGGATCAGTGAAGTTTTCCACATGTCCCGACGCTTCCCACACGCGAGGATGCATAAGAATCGCCGCGTCTATACCGACTATCTCGTCATGCAACTGGGTCATTTCTTTCCACCAGTTCTGCGCTATACGGTTTTTTAGCTCTACGCCCAGGGGACCGTAGTCCCACGCGCCGTTCTGCCCTCCATATATTTCCGAAGATTGAAACACGAAGCCCCGGCGTTTCGCCAGAGACGTTATTTTTTCCATTGTCGCTTTGCCTTGCTCTATCATGTTTGCTCCTTATCCTAAAATTATACTTAAAGCAGGGGAAAATGACAAGTCTTTACGGAACGCTCGGCGCGCCCCGCCATGAGCGTCTGGCGTCAAAAGCGCTGACATTCAAAGAAGACTGCGCCCCCCAAGAAGTGTCTGACACCGAAAGCATTCTAAAACGCCGCGAAAAAGCGATTTTTTCAAAAAACTTCTTGCAGTTTTTGCGATACATATATATGATACATATATATATTGTAACGAACGGTATTTTATTGTTAAAATAGTCTGAAGAATTTTGGAAAAATTGTATTAAGAATACTATAGGGATAGAGGTTTCATTGTATCCCGTACATTTGGAATTGGAAATAAGCAAAAAAGATTATGTGGACATATATCAAGTCAAAAGCCTTGATGAAATACTAGAGTTTTTATGTAAACCTACGCCGT
>JAIRKH010000086.1 GCA_031260245.1 Treponema sp.
GGCGCTTGGCGCTGGCCGACTTGGTGTCAGACACCGCATTTCGTCCGTGGCGGTTCGCGGCGCGGTGGCGACCGGCGCTCTGGGGACTTGGTGCTGACACTGTCGTCTTTCGCGGCGTCGCGGCCGGCGGGCCGGCGCGGTGGCGCGGCACTGGCGCTTGGCGTCGACTTGGCGCGACTTGGTGTCAGACACTTGCATTTCGGTCGGCGACCGGCGAACCGGCGACTGGTGTCAGACACCGCATTTCGTCCGTGGCGGTTCGCGGCGCGGCGCGGCCGGCGAGGCGCGGCGACTTAGTGTCAGACACTTTCGTCGCGGGCGGGGCGGTTCGTGGCGCTGTCGGCGACCGGCGAACCGGCGACTGGTGTCAGACACCGCATTTCGTCCGTCGCGGTTCGCGGCGCGGTGGCATTGGCACTTGGCGCTGGCCGACTTGGTGTCAGACACTTTCGCTCATACATCGCCGAGAATAGGCTCGTCTACCAAGTCGGATTGTCGATGCAGTCGTTGGTACAGACTCCCAAACGCCCATTCCGCCGCTCGCTCCACTAACCCCGCCTTCACAGGATTCTCCGCAATGTACTCCCGCGTCCGCAGAAAGTCTTCTATCCCCCCGATTATCCGCGAATAGAACCGTTCCCCCCACACATGCCCCTTCCGCCCATGCGCCTTGTTCCACGCCTTCGCGAAATTACACTTTATCCATTGCATTATCTCCGATAAATTAGCGTCCTTGCCAGGCTTTATCAAGAAATGGATATGATTTCCCATGATACAGAAATCCCACAACTGGAAATGGAACTTCCGCTTGGCTTTCTTGACGAATGAGAGGAATAATAGCTTGAACAGAGGGTCGAGCAGGCTCATGTCGTCGTGGTCTATTTTCGACGTAACGTGATACGCCGCGTCCTCGATAAGTATTCGTGGTTTTCTCATACTTGTAATATGGGCTTGTTATGAGAATTGCTTCGGTGTCAGACACTTTTATTTGAAGGCGAAAACGCGGAAGCCGCATTCACCCGCTCCAGCGAAATCCTCGCTTCGTTAGGGCGCGGACCGTAAACCCAACAATTACTATTACTAGAAAAACCTTTCGTAAGGGGAGAAGTCGTAAGTATACGTTTGGACGTTCTGCCCGACGGCTCTAGCTTCGTCTAAAATAATATCGTCCAGTTTCCATCCGCCGGGATATTTCACGGTTTCTTCAGTGATAGAAGAGTCCTCTTGTTCAGCGTCCGAGGCGGGTTCGGCGGCGATATCGGAAGGAGGCTCGAACCGCACGTATATTTCCCCTACTATCCATTTTTCCCTCCCTATAAAACGAAATACGAAGGAAGTATTACCCTCGTCTTCCTCTCTCCCTCCCGCAATACGGAATTTCTGCGGCGCGACCGACTGTATGTCCTTTACAACGCTAGGGTCGGCGATATTTTCGCCGTGAAGAACGCCCTCTAGGATTTCTTTCGCAAAAGTGTAAGCCTCTTCCGAAGCTTCCCCTCTACCCAATTCGCCAATAACAACGTCTTTAGGATAACGAGGCGCTTCCCCTTTCTGCGGCTTCCGCAGATTATCCGGCACGTCGACATCCGCGGACAAAAATAGTAAGACAAACGGCAAAAATAAAATACTTCCTTTTAACTTCATTTTCTCTCCTGAGCCCGTTTCAAAACCGAGCCCGATGGTTCCAGCTCATATCTTGATCAAGATTTGTAGTCAGACGGTTTTTTACTTTTTCGCCTATTCCGGGAACATCGTTATCTGAATATGTCCGCCCTCAAGGAGCTTTGCCGCCATATCGCGCAAATCTTCCTTAGATACTTTTTCATAGAAGGAAAGTTGTTTATCAAGGCGGCTGAACGGAACGCGAAAGACGACCGCGGAATTCGCGTAACTTCTGGCGATATGAGCATTGTCTTGAAGCGACGTCTCCCATGATTTCTTAACGGTTTCCTTCGCCTTGACCAGAATCTCGCCGTCAACGAGTCCGTCCACGATATTTTGCGCTTCAGCTTTTACCTCAACAATGAGCTTCTCCACGTTTTTAGGATCGCAAGGAAAGTAGATTTGCACTGCTGAAAACGAAATCGGCGACGGAAAAGGCGAGATATCCGCATTAGCGTAAATAGAATAAACCCCGCCGAGTTGCTCGCGTATCTTGTTATTAAAAACCGTGTTGAGATATTCGGTCAGCACGGCGGCGGTTGTTGCGCCCTCTTCCGAGTAGACCCCTTCATTCGTCCATGCAAGATACACAAGACTCTTGTCTTCCTTCCCTTTTTTCAGAGACTTTTCCACGTTTCTTTTATATGAAATACCCGCGTCAGCCCAATCGTTCCATTTCTCCGCGTCCGACGGTATAGACGCCAAATACGTCGTTACGAGCCTTTTGAGGAGGGCGACGTCGATGCTACCCGTAAAAACGAACACATAATCCGCTGGATTCAAGGCTCTTTTCAAAAGAGCTAGACTCGCGTCCGGGTTCACCGCGTCTATATCCGACGCATCGAGCGTTTTAAAGTAAGGACTGCCGTCGAATATCGCGTTTCGCATCTCTCGTATGAACACAGTCTCCGGGTCGTTCTCCTGATTCGACAAATAAGTACGGTATCTTGACAGAGTAGTCTTAACAGCGGACGGATCGAGTTTCGCCTGCGTCGCGTGGAGGTAAAGCAATTCAAAGAACGAGACGAGATCCTTCACCGTAGAAAAACCGCTGATAGTCCGTGTGAAGGCATACATGTTAAACGAAAGGGAGACGTTGACCGCGGCGAGCTTCTTCATCAAATCCTGAAGCGAATAGGCGCCCGCGCCGGAAGCGGCGAGTAAGTCGGACGCAAGCCGCGCTGACATTACCTCCGATACGGGAACCGAAGTAAAGCCCCCGCGAGCCAGAGCGTAGAGGATGATTTCGTCCTTTTTATTCGCGGTTTGCTTCGCGACGACCGTCGCGCCGTTACTCAACTCCCACACCATGGCTCCAGTCTCCTCGTCAATACGCTCATTAAGGACGGCGCCCGCCGTAGGTCTCGCCTTCAACAACCGCGCGTCAAAAGCTTTTGATTGAGGACGAGCGAGCGCGTTATTCTTCGCCTTTTTCGCCTCGCCCACAACGTCGAGAATCCGCTCTTTTGACGGCAGTTTTTCGCCCTCCGGCGCAATAAGAAACACAGAAAGATCGTCGTCCAAGAAATAACCTTTTGCAAACGTCGAGCATTCTTTAACGCTTATTCGCGGCAACAGCGCCCGAACCGTATCAAGCTCCCACTCAGCGTCTGGCGCGTTCTGATTATTTAGGAAATGAGCGGTAAAATTCCTCACAAAGATGGAAGAGTCGCGTTTCTCTTCAGAAACCCGCGCCTCAAGCGAAGAAATCAGAGCGGCTTTGGCGCGATCGAGTTCCGCCTTGATAAGACCATAGCGCAAGACGCGCTCTTTTTCTCGCAAAAGCGCGACGAGCGTTTGTTCTGCGGAATCGGTTTTCGCCTGCGCCCCCATCGTCAAAAAGCGAGACGACGCTCCGTAACGTTGGTTGCTGAGAAACGCGTCGGTGAACGAAGCGTCAGGCGCGTCCGCGGCGTCGTTCAGCCGTTCGGTTATTATATAGTTCACAAGCCAGTCCATCACGCCCTCGCGGTAAAAAGCGACGGACTGATCCACAGGTTTAGGAGCGCGACGCCAGTAAAGATAGACAAGAACGTCAGTCAATTCAGAATCGGTGAAAACATGCGCGTCCAGCCGACCCGTTTGCGGCGGCGGTAGGTCGTAGAGCGGATGATTGAGGGGCGTTTGAGGCGCAGGCATATCAAAATAGCGAGGCAAATTCGATTCGAGCGCGGCCGCGTCAAAGTCGCCTACGATGATAAGCGCCATATTGTCCGCGCGGTACCACTTCTGATAGAAGTTCCGCAAACGTTCCGCCGGCGCGTTTAGTATTACGCTTTCCAATCCGATAGGCGTCCGCTCCGCGTAGGGCGAGTCCGCGAACAGAATGGGGAGGATGTTTTCTAGGAAAATACGACTAACCGCGTTTGACCGCATCCGTTTTTCCTCTAATATGATAGGACGCTCGTCGTCGACGTCTTCTTCGTTGAACAGAACCGCGTGCGTCCAGTCATCGATGACGTTTAAGGCTTTTTCTGGAATAACCTTGACGCCTTCGGCGTTTACTTCGGTCGGCACAGTTATGCCATAGACGGTTTCATCAAAACTCGTGTACGCGTTAGAATCCGCGCCCACGCGCATACCCAACGACTGTATATAAGCGTCCAACTCGTTTTCCTTAAAACGTTCCGTGCCGTTGAACGCCATGTGTTCGACGAAGTGGGCGAGACCGCGTTCATCCTCGGTTTCCAGAACCGAACCGGCGTTCACGGCAAGCGTCAGATACGCGCGGTTTTCCGGCGTGTTGTTGGCGAGTAAGTAGTATCGCAATCCGCTGGGTAGAACGCCCGTCCGTGCCTTGGTTGTAAACGGAACTTGCCCATCTATTTTCTCCTTGTCAACGCCGCCGCCGGCGAAGACAACTTGAATTGTAAAAAAGACAAAAAATAATGTTAATAATCGTTTCATAGCGCCATTATAGCGCAAGACGCAAATTTAATCTAGAAAGCGACCGTCTATTAGGAGCGTCTGTCCCTCGTAGGGAGGCAGTTGGTGCCGAATCGTCGGTGTCAGCCCTTTATCCTTCAGGCGCAGGCGCAAGCGTGTCAGACACGCTTTCATGGTGTCTGACACCATGAAAACCTTGTTGCCCCATCCAAAATAGCGAAGCTCAAGCCGCTATCTTCGTACATCGCTCGTTGAGAAGCCGCACAATAGTGGAGTCCATCCCGCGGACCGCGATATCGTCTACGGCAAAGCTGGTGATTCAATATATGTGAACTGACGGCGAGATTTAAGATGCAGGAGGTTTCCTTACGACCGATACGGACATTTCAGATAAAATCCGCTCGGCATTCCTGCCATGTTCCATCACCACGCGGCTGACTTGGTCATAGCCCAGAACGGGTACAAACGCGGCCGCAAAGGACAGCGAAGAATCGAGTAGTTTTTTGCATTGTTCTGTGTCTGCGGCGAGTGTGTCAACGCATTTAGTGCGAAACAGGAAAAGGGATCTTTCCAAGAGGGTCAGACTTTCCAGGAGCGCATCCGCAATGAGGGGTAAGAAGGCGTTAAGCTCGAACTCGCCCCGCGATGCGGCAACCGTTATGGCGAAGTCGTTGGCTTGAACTTTTATGGCCGCCTGAATCGCCATTTCGGGAATGACGGGATTCATCTTGCCGGGCATGATGGTACTTCCCATTTGCAGAGCCTGCGCGTGTAACTCGCCCAAACCTCCGCGCGGACCCGAGTTCATGAGTCGGACGTCGCCCGCGATCTTTGACAGATTGACAGAGAGGGCTTTGAGCAAACCGGAAACCTCGACAAAAACGTCGTTGTTTTGGGTTATGTCCATGGGGTATTCGGCGGGCGCAAGTCCGACGCCAGTCCATTCACGCAGGAATTCATAAACTAAAACGCGATATTGTCGATCCGCGTTGTCAGCCTTACCGACTCCAGTACCGCCGAGGTTCACTTGTCTAAGTCTCTCTTCGACTTTGTAAAGCCGCCACCGGTCGCGGGACAGAGCTTGCGCGTAAGAGCCGAACTCCTCGCCAAGCGTTATGGGTAGAGCATCCATAAGCTCGGTACGTCCCAGTTTCTTGACGTCCGCCCATTCAGCCTCTTTTCTTTGTAAACTCTCCTGCAATTTCGCGCACTGTCCGCTCAATTCTCTCAAGAGCAGAATCGCCGCAATGCGGAGGCTTGTGGGGAAAACGTCGTTGGTAGACTGTCCGCGGTTCACATGGTCAATCGGGTGAATGACGTGATACGCGCCTGGCGGTTCACCCATAAGGCGCAAGGCGACATTAGCGATAACCTCGTTGACGTTCATGTTGGCCGAAGTCCCGGCGCCGCCCTGTAAGGCGTCCGTGACGAAATTTCCCTCTATTTCGCGGCTATTTTCCATTCTTTCTTTAAGAAAGTCGCAAGCGCAAACTATGTTCCGGTATTTTTCCGCGTTTTCAGTCCGCCCCGACCTGGCCTCAATCCGCTCATACGCGGCGGCCGCGGACTTCTTCACCAGAATCATCGCCTTCAGAAGTTGAAGAGAGGTTTTTTTGTAATTCAGGGCGAAATTTTCCTCTGCCCGCGCGCTCTGTATTCCAAACAGAGCGTCATCGGGCAGACTTTTTTCACCCAAAAAATCTGATTCTATTCGCACTCTAAAAAATCTCGCGCAAAGGTACTAAAGAAAGACTAATAATTATTCTTCGCCGTTAACCTTACGCCTTTGCATCTTTACGCGGGCGCCTTTTTCAACGGCTTCATCCTTTTCGGATTGGAACGACGGAGCGAAAGCCTTCCTCACAAAATCCTCTATCTCCGCCCGCGTATTCAATGTTTTCGCGTTTAGAATCGTAGAAACGTCTATCTTCATAGGACGTCCGTCAGAAAACGGCCACCACAGAACCGTTCCACTTCTGGTTGATGTACTCCTTGACCTTTGGAGAGAGTAGGATTTTCTTGAGCGTTTGAACGGCTGGATTATTTTCATTACCTTTTTTAACGACTACGATGTTGACGTAGGGCGAATCCGCGCCCTCTATGGCGAGGGCGTCTTTCGCGGGATTAAGCCCCGCGGCAAGCGCATAATTACCGTTGATGACCGCGGCGTCCACGTCTGGGAGAGAACGAGGAAGTTGAGCGGCTTCAAGTTCGCTGAACTTGAAGTTATACGGGTTGTCGATGATATTCAACGGAGTCGCTTGTATACCCGCAGACGGATCAAGAGTGATGAGTCCCTTGGATTGAAGCAAAAGCAAGGCGCGTCCACCGTTAGTGGGATCGTTAGGAATGGCGATGGCAGCGCCGTCCTGGATTTCCGTGAGACTCTTGACTTTTCTGGAAAAAACGCCCATAGGCTCAATGTGGACGCCGAAGGCTGACGCAAGCTTTTCAGTCCATTCAGGGCTAGTGCCGTTTAAATAGGGGAGGTGCTGGAAGAAGTTCGCGTCGAGCTCGCCCGATATGACGGCCGTATTCGGCTGAATGTAGTCGTTGTATTCGACGACTTTAAGAGTTATACCTTCAGCTTTCAGGTCCGGGGCGATAAGGTTGAGTAGTTCCGCATGAGGAACCGGCGTCGCGCCAATAGTAAACGATACAGCGTTTACAGTCTGCGCGTCTCCGCCCTTGTCCTTGTTTCCAACCGCGAAAACAGGAAGGCTAACGGCAAGAATCACAGCCGTTACGATAAAAAGTTTCTTCATAGAAATTCTCCTAAAGATACAGGTTAACGCAATCTCAAGATTGCGTTACGAGCGTAACAAAAAAATACTTTTTTGTCAAGTATTATCCTACAAAAATAGTAGGAAATATAAGATAAACAATTTTGTTCAATATAAGGAAAGAGCGGAAAGTCCGCCGCGTTCCTTTTTATAAGCCAAAATTTTCTTTAATAAGGCTTCAAAGGCGCATCAAAGGACTTTATGGAGTCGCCGTCCTGCTGAACCACTCCGACGCCGAACTTGCGCTCTTCTTCTACCGCCTTATCGTTCATTTTTATATCTTCAAAAGATACGCTTTCCATTATTTTCTCTATTACTGATATTTTACCACAAAAGCAGGGACGCGGCAAGACAGCGTTGATAGACAACCGCCATGTCTTTTTAATCCAGGTCGTGGCGGCGTATTTCGTCCCGCATCCGCAAGACCATGCTTCGTGCCGCTAATGCGGCGGAAGCGTTGTCGGCTGACGCGGCGTCAGCCGATTTTGTCCATGCCGTCAGAATCGACCGCGAGGCGTTCACTACGCCGCCGTTACCGTTCTTCAACAAAGGAACGACATCCTTCGAGGTTCCACCCTGCGCTCCGAACCCCGGTATGAGGAAGAAAAGGTCCGCGAAATATTGCCGCGTGTATACCGCCTCGTCCACGGTACAACCAACCACGGCTCCAAAAACGCCGTATCCGTGAACGCCGTGATGTTTCTCGGCCAACGCCGACAATTTCTCGCCGACAGCCTTCCAGAGCCCTATCCTGCCGACAAGCTCTCGTTCCTGAAAGTCGCATCGTCCCGGATTACTCGTACGCATAAGTACAAACGCGCCCTTACCCGCCTTTTCCGCAAAGGAAAGCCACGGGTCAAGAGAATCCATACCCATATACGGCGATAAAGTAACAAAATCCGCTGAAAAATCGCCGGAAAAGTGCGCCTTCGCGTATTGCGCTGCTGTATCAGCGACGTCCCCGCGTTTCACGTCCGCTATAACAAGCCCGCCTTTCTTGCTGATATACCGTAGAGTCTTCGCGTAAACCCTAAGTCCTGCGAGCCCAAGCGCTTCGTAATAAGCGATTTGCACCTTGAAACACGCGGCGATATCCACGGTCGCGTCAATGAGCGCTCTATTGAACGCAAGCGTAGCCTCGGCGGAAGACGCTGACCTCCGTAATTCAATGGGCGGAATATATGACGGCGCGGTATCCAATCCAACACACACACAGCCGTTCTTTTCAACCGACTCGTAGAGTCTATCCATAGCGAACACCATAACCTCTCCATTTCTTTTTAAGGCAGCCGATTTTCGTTTTATATTCTTTTGCCTTATCTCCTGCCGGTATTATCAAATACGGCGTTTGATTTAGACGTCACATCACTTCAAGAAACGGGATATCCGCCAAATAAAGCGCGTCTTTCAGAACCGTCAGAACCTTTTCGCATAACGCGAGCCGGGCGCGGGCAAGAGTCGGGTCCTCCGCGTTCAAGATAGGACAGTCGTGGTAGAAACGGCTGAACGCCTTAGACAGCGAGTAAAGATAAGCCGTCAGTATGGAACTATCCATCTTCGCGGCCGCGGTCGCCACCGCGCCGCCGTAATCCATGAGCGCCTTGACCAGCTCCCACTCCTCGTCCCCGACGAGCAATTCGGGCTGAACCTGCGCGGACAAGGACAGAGCTTCAGACTTACGGACCAATGCGGAGATACGCGCTCCCATATATTGCAAATAGGGACCCGTGTTACCGTTAAACGATAGAGATTCTTTTGGATCGAACAACATATCTTTCGCGGCGGACGTCTGCAAAAGGTAGTAATGCAGAGCGCCAAGAGCGATTTTTTCGGCGATGGACTCTGCGTCACCGACGACTTCCTCTCTTTCCTTGTCTCGAATCTCCTTTAGAGCCGACTCTTTCAAACTATCGAGCAAATCGTCCGCGTCTACGACCGTACCCTCGCGGCTCTTCATCTTCCCTTCAGGCAGATTCACCATACCATAACTCAAATGGAAGAGATTCTTCGCCCATGCAAAGCCCAATTTTTCGAGAATGTTGAACAAAACCCTGAAATGATACTGCTGTTCCGAGCCGACGACATAAACAAGACGGTCGAATCGCCAGTCTTCACGCCGAGAGATAGCCGTACCTATATCCTGCGTGATATAGATTGACGTACCGTCCTTACGTAAGAGGGTTTTTTTGTCCAATCCTTCGGCGGTCAAGTCAACCATGATCGCGCCGTCGTCCGCCCTGTAGAAGATTCCCTGCTCCAAACCCTTGAGAACTTGCTCCTTTCCCAAGAGATAAGTTTGACTTTCAAAGTAGAACTGGTCAAAAGAGACGCCCGTACGCGCGTATGTTTGCTTCATACCGTCAACCGCCCACTTGTTCATCCGACGCCACAAATCGACGGTTTCCGAGTCTTCGGCTTCCCATTTACGAAGCAATTCCAGCGCGCCGTTCTCCATTTCCGCCTTTTTTTCCTTACTTTCATTCGCAGTTTGGTGGAATTTGACGTAAAGGTCCCCGACGAATCGGTCGCTTTTCACGCCCTCGGTTTCCGGGGTTGCGCCTTGGGCGAACAACTGATAGGCGAGCATAGACTTACAGATATGGACGCCGCGGTCGTTAATGATACAGACCTTACGGACTTCCGCGCCGCACGCCGAAAGAATACGGGAGATACATTCGCCGAGCGCGTCGTTACGGAGATGCCCAAGGTGGAGAGGCTTGTTCGTATTAGGACTTGAGAACTCCACCATGATACGCTTCCCTTTGAGAGTTTTGGGAGCGCCCGCTTCCATAGACAAAACGCTTACGGCAACTTCGGCGCGGTTCAATTTTACATTGACATAGGGACCATCGGCCGACGCTCCTATTTTTTCAGCGATTACAGCCGCTATCTGAGCCGGATTCTTCCGCAACGTCTTTGCGAACGCGAACATAGGAAACCCGATGTCGCCCATTTCCGAAGACGGCGGCGCGGTGGCGGTAACGTCTTCTTTCGTGACTACCGCGCCCAAGCTGTTTAACGCTTCGGCGGTACGCTCCTTCCAAATTGTTTTATAATCCATACGCCAATTCTACTATGATTTGACGGAAAATCCTAGTCCATCAGAGAAAGGAATAGGTAAACGCCGATAAACAACGACAGCGCAATTCATACGCTTTTTCCGTGGGCGCATATTAGCTCAAAAATTACGACCGAGCCATTGTAGACTAGGACCATGCGCTGTAGCTCAACCCAGTTACGCCTCGCGTACAATAACCAAAGACTTGCCCGCAATTACAACCGAAACGTTATGCGCCATACCCTGAACTGAAATGTATAGAAAATTATACACATAGACCTCTTGAAAAACTTAAAAGTATGATATAAACTATAAAACATGAGTGTAGAAACATTTGAAGCCTTGGAAAAGGCTATAAAAAAAGACAATATTCTTCAAAAATATAAACTCGAAAAAATCGGGGTTTTTGGTTCTTTTGCGCGAGGTGAAACGGCAAACGATATAGACTTTTATATAGATTTAGAAACATATGATTTAAAAAATTTAATTGAATTAAAAAACGATCTTGAAAAGTTATCACAAAAATCTGTTGATATAATGATAAAAAAATACGCGAACCCGATAGTCTTGCACAGGGCGCAAAAGGATATGAGATATGTTAGCTGACGT
>JAIRKH010000109.1 GCA_031260245.1 Treponema sp.
TCTCCAAGAGGTGGTTGATGCAAAACAGAAAATAGGCTAAAAGTGTTATAGAGGAGAAAGATGTATAAGAGACCAAGTTGGGATGAATATTTTATGGAAGTGTGCGACGCCATTTCCAAACGGGCGACCTGCGACCGGGGCAGATCCGGGTGCGTGATAGCGAAGGACAACCAAATTCTAGTAACGGGCTATGTCGGCGCTCCGTCAGGACTACTACACTGCGACGACGCGGGGCATCAATTGAAGAAGGTAGTCCACGAGAACGGGAATGTTACCGAGCATTGCGTCAGGACGGTTCACGCTGAACAGAACGCTATATGCCAAGCCGCCAAACGGGGCGTTTCCATAAACGGCGGCACACTCTACTGCCGTATGACTCCTTGTCGTACCTGCGCCATGCTTCTTATAAACTGCGGTATCGTCCGCGTCGTGTGCCAAAAGCGTTACCACGTTGCCGAAGATTCCGAACCCCTATTCAAAAAAGCCGGTATAATCCTCGAATACGTGTCGGACGAAGTACAAACATATACGGATGGAGATACCCGATGAGGAACCGGCGCCGGTGTATTTAAAGGGTTTGAAGTTTCCGGTAATTCTTTACAAATAAATCTTTAAGATTTGGTAACCAAGCCAGACGTTTTTGGCGCCAACCGCCAACGGCGCCAGACACATCCGCGCCTTCGCGTTTTCGGTGTCAGACACCAAGAAGCGTTGCTGTACGTGCGGATCACGGCTCATTTGTCGGCGCTTCATCGGCGTTTCTTGTTGCAGTGTTGACAAACTCTTCGTAGAAAGACTCAATCCCGTTCGTGAGTTTGGGTATGGACAGAAGGAACATATCGCCCTTGAGGGGCAAGGTAAAAGTTTTAGTGAAAGGCGGCGTCCCGTCCGCGAATTCCACCGTAACACGATGTTTGCCGCCGCCGACTTTAAAGATATTGCGATCGCCTCGGAGGAATTCCGTGGGTTTGCTTTTGTCAACCGTTACGATGACGAGGTCAGGCGCGCGGAGGTTCAGCGCCGCGACATTGCGGTTATCGACGAGCAGGGAATGTCCCCTGTTCGTCACAAAAAGAACGCCTCCCAGCCCGATCCATGTAATCACAATGGCGGCGCGTATGATTAACCGCCGTTTTTTCGTCTCCATAAATTTTCCTTATTTAATAAAATAAATGGCGCGCTATTCATTATTATCTATTCGCTTCACTCTTATTTCTCCTTAATTCCGACCGTGCGGCTTCGGCGGCGGCGCGCTTGCGCCATGCGTGAATCACGAGGGCTAGGGCGATGACAGCGTAGCTGAAGGCGTCGCGAAAATATTCGCCTATTTGGGCGCTTCCGAAAAGATTTGTGCCGGCGCGCGGAACCACGATGTACATCAGATGTAGGATGATGGTACCGATGAACACGTTAGCGATGCTTGCTTTGGAAACGGAAGCGCCTCCCACAAGGATAGCGGCCGCCGCAAAGAAGCCAGTCTGCCGGTGCGCGTTGTATGTAGCGATGTTCCCCATGTTTTGCAGAAAAATGATCTGCCCTAGACTTGCCAGAATCGTCGAGATGATGATGGCGATAATACGGGTGCGGTCAACAGGAATACCCGCAGAATGGGCAACCGCTTGATTCTGACCAACCGCCCTCATGTCTTGCCCTAACTTGGTACGCCTGAACCAGATAATAAATAGGCAGAGAATCCCAATAATCAAGTAGTTCATCACCGGAACCGTTATGATACCAATCCGTAGAGGAATAAGAAAGTCCAATGATTGGCGTACCGAATCGAGCGTAACGGTGTTCCGAATACCGTAGCCGCGTGAAAGTACGATGTTCAACGAATGAATGGGTATGACTGACCCCATGAGGTAAAGCACGACGAATTGATAGAACCCGTCCATAAAGAAACCCAGCACGTAACCGGTAACCATCTCTCTGCCGCGGGCGCGGTTGAGGATTTCACCGGCGAGCCATCCTAACAGCGACGCAATGGGAACAGCGATGAGGCTTGCAAAAATCAGTCCTGGCGTACCCACGATGTTCCAATCAACCGCGAAGATGAGTCCAATTTGTCCCGCCATCGCGCCAAGTACCATACCGAAGTTGATACCCATACCAGCCATAATCGGCAGAATCAAGCTGAACACCAAGAAGCAGTTACGTCCCATACGGGTCAGAATCTCCTGCAAAATCGCGGTAATCGGCAGGCGCGATATAGGCACAGCCGCCATTGTGATAAGTAAAAATATGAACACTACCGCGTTGTCCACAAAGAAAGTCTTTCCGTTGATTTTGTTAATTTTTCGCCTCCTTTGAATACTCGGGAATAGCGGTTGCTTTAGAAAATTTTAGCGTAAATTTCTTAACAACGATATTATCCACCATTTTCTATTTTGCCGCCTTCGTTTTTCTGGTTAGAGCGTAGATAATCATCCCATTGGAGATGAGAATTCTGATTACCTCGGACATATCGGTTTTCAGTATATTGTTGATGACTGAAGGGGTCATGGTGAGGATGCTCTGGAAAAGAAAAGCGCCGATGACCGCGTTGAGGATGCTTGCTTTGTTCACGGACGCGCCGCCTAGGAGGATTGCCGCGACCGCCGGAAACGCCATATAAAGGGGCGCGTTATAGAGTTGAATGAAGCCGAAACTCTGCTGGTATGTGAGGATACCGATTGCCCCGTAAACTGAGGAGAGCGTCACGCCAATAACCCTGCATCGGTCTACCGAAACGCCGCCTGCACGGGCAAATCCAGGGTTTGAGCCAACCGCGGTGAGCGCCGTACCGGTTCTGCTTCGCATGAAAAGCCACATCAAAAACGCCATAAATGCAAAAAAGAGTATCGCGCCTGTGGGAAACTCGAAAAACGGTCCTATCTTGATTACCAGAAAGTTGTTGAGTATACGCGACCAGTAGCCGTCAAGGGTGATTGTGGGGCGGAGTCCCTGTCCGGTGTAGCCCCACACCATTGTGGGGTTTGAAAACGGTAGGACGAGCCACATGATTGACATGAACGTAACGATTGAAAAGCCGACGTACATGGCGATAGTCATTTCCTCGCCTTTGACCTTGTTGAGAAGCAAGCCGTAGAGACAGCCGAAAAGCGTCGCAAAAGGCAGGGCGAACAGAGTCGCGCCGAAAAATCCCATAAATCCTGTAAGTCCGCATTGCATCGCCATCGCGGAACCGATGAGTCCGGCGACTATGCCCACCGGAAGTCCGAAGTTAAGCCCGCTCCCGGCTTGCATCATCGGTACCATCGCCAGAACCATCACGCCATTCTGCCCGAAACGGGACAATACGTCTGATAGAGAGGCGTCCGTTCTCACGCCCACGAAAGGCGTGGCAAGAAACAGCGCGGCGACAAAGAAAAAGATGATGAGCCGGGGCCATCCAAAATTCGCGATGAATTCTTTTACCTTGCTTCCAGATTTTATCATGTCTATCTCCTTTCTTCAGTTTTTTAGGGGCCCTTCTCATAGAACGCAATTTTTTAATTTAAGTTTCGCTTTCATTTTCCTACGAATTTTCTCCTACTGTTCCTATGCCGGACATGAGACGTCCGAATTCAGCGGGAGGGGCGTCCGCGTTCAGGACGCCTGCGATGCGCCCTTCGTCGACGATGGCAATACGATCGCAGATAGAGCGCAGTTCTTCAAGCTCGCTCGACGTCATTATGATGGTCATTCCCCTCTCATGGTTGTAATACCTCAATGTGTCTAATACGATTTTCTTCGCGCCCACGTCGATACCCCGTGTGGGTTCAGACACGAAGAGGAGACGCGGATTCAAGGCAAAAGCTTTGGCGAGACAGACTTTCTGTTGATTGCCGCCGGAAAGCTCCTTCACGGGTTGTTTCGCGCTTGTACATTTGATTTCCAGTTTGTGGATATATTCCTCTGCGACGGCTTTCATGGACTTTTCGTCCCTAACGCCGAACAATCCACCGAAAAACATCCGCAAGTATTCTTTTTTTAACTGCATTGCGGTAAAGGCGATGTTCCAATCAAGGCTTTCGTCGAGAAGTAATCCCACGCCGCGACGGTCCTCTGAGACAAAGGCGACGCCCGCGTCCAACATAAGTCTTGGGTTCCCGACGGGGATGTTTTTACCTTCGATGAAGGCGTAACCGCCTGCCGCGTAGAGTCCCATCACTCCGTTGGGGACGCCGAGCTTACCCTGTCCCGCAAGTCCGCCTATGCCGAAAATTTCCCCGCTTCGTACGGAGAATGATATATCTTGCACGGTTTCACCAGGCATATCAACCCACAGATGCTCCACACGAAAGCCTTCGCCAGAGATATCTCGTTTCTCCGCTTTATGCGACGTATCAATTTTCCTGCCAATCATCCATGTGGCGACGTCTGCCGTCGAGACGCCGCTGTTTGGAACGTCTTTGACGATTTGTCCATCGCGAAGGACAACGATGCTATCCGCGACTTGGATTACTTCACGTAGGCGGTGGGAGATAAATATGATAGAAACGCCTTCGGACGCGAGCCTTCTGAGCGCTGACAGGAGGATTTCCGCCTCGCTTTCGGCGAGAACCGCTGTCGGTTCGTCAAGCGCTATGAGCTTCACATGATCGCGGTCAATTTCCCTGGCGATTTCGGTGAACTGCTTATGAGCGACCGGCATTTCCTGGACAACGGCGTCCGGCGCGATGTTGACGCCGAGCTTGGCGATGGTTTTTTCCGCGCGTTTTTGCATTACGTCTCGTTGTAATGTTGCGAAACGGTCGCCGAATACCTCAACTACAGGATTCGGCTTGGACGGCTCGCGATTCAGCATGATATTTTCGTAAGCAGTGAAACCCGGTATGAGCGAAAATTCTTGGTGAACCATACCGAGCCCCGCGTCCAACGCCTCAAACGGCGTCTTGAATCGTACAGGCTTACCGTCAAAGTAAACACGCCCGCCGTAACCGCCGGTATTCGTTATGTCGGACATACCAAAGAGAATATGCATAAGGGTTGTTTTACCCGCGCCGTTTTCGCCGACAAGTCCGAGTATCGTCCCTTTTTCAAGAGAAAAATTCACACCCGATAAAACTGTGTTACCATAAAAATCTTTTGAAACGTTTTCCAGTTTCAATAAAGGAACTGCATCCATAAAATATGTCTCAGAAAGTATGATATTTCAACAAGATTTGAAGGAAATGGGGAATAGAAAGCAGGTTTGTTGTTCATTACATTCCAACAATCTTAACTCTCCATCCCTATTCAATCTTATTGCTGTTGGAACGTTATCTGGTAGTACTTCTCCGGCACGATTTGCTCTGTGGTGGGGAGGAAGCCCTTGCCGAAGATATAGGTATCCATATAGACGAGCAACTGGTTCGCGGCGCGGACGCCGGTGTTGGCGTCTATGTAGTAGCCGCCGTTCCATCTCGCGCCTGATGTGAATTCGCCCAGAGCCGCGTAGAGGTCCGACGCGCTTTCAGCCTTTGCCTTGCCGTCAAGGATGCGTTTGGCGAATTCGCCGAGCCCGGCGGAAACCGTGAAGCCGTAGGAGAACGCCCATGTACCGAAGCGTCCGCTCCCGTTCTTGTCAAGGACGGACTGTTCAACTTTCTTGAGGATGGCCGGGAAATCGCCTGCTTCCGCGGAAAGGTCTATGCCAAGCGCGCCAGGATAGCCCATGAGAGGGCTGGGTAGGTCCGCTTCTACGAACATTCCGCCGTATTGAAGAAGTTGTTTAAGAAGCGGCTCGGTGTGCGCGTCGTTAGTACAGAAGAACGCCGTGTTTTTGCCGTATTGGGAGACCCATTGAGGCGTTTGCTCAAGGATGTACTGTTGCGCGCCCGCCACGCCGACGTCTGACGTTGGGTCCGGGGCTGAAACAAACACGAATTTAAGTCCCAAATCGTTGCACGCGGCTTCCATGATTTGTCGGCGTAAGCCAAGAGACTCGTAGCTCATGTGACGGGGAAAAGAAATGTGGACGAATGTGTCCGCGCCGAGTTGTTTTGCCGCCCAAATGATAGTATATCCGCGGGAGATGAAGTCTGCGCTCACCGCTAGTGTAGCCGATTCTTGGATAACCAAGGGATCTTCGTGAGATTCGCCCGCGAAAAGCAGAATGTCCGGGCGGGACGCCTTGATGCGCTTAAAGGCTTCGGCTGTACCGGGAATCGCCTGATTTACGATGATAGCCTTCATCAAAGGGTCGGCCGCCAACGAGGTGATTTGCGTAATAGTAACTTCCTGCTGGTCCATGAAGCTGTCCGGGTACGTAACATGCTGAATGACGCCGCCTGAAGAAATCGCGCCGTAACGCTTGATGAGTTCCTCCGCGCCCCTTAGATCGTCTTCCGACTGGGAGACCGTTCCGGTTACGATGCCGATGTGATAGGCTGACGTTGCCGCTTGCGCCTCCTGCGCGGATTGTTGCGCCTGAGCCGCAGGCTGGGGTTTCTTGCAACCCACGAGAACTATGGCGGCGACCGTCATCAAGGCAAACGCCGCAAAACCAATTCTTTTCATTAAAATTCTCCTTAAAAGAAACTTTACAGACTGAGAGTTTGTTGTATCCTGTTCGGATACATTTATCCTAGTATGATTTGCGTTTTTTGTCAAGGAGGATAGTCGCGAACTACTCCTCTCGTCTTCTATCTGCATTTTTGATAAAAGGATTTGACTGAATGAGAATCTTGTGCTATTATAGAAAACAGAAAGAGGTATAAGAATGAAGTCGCCGAAAGAAATCAGCATGGACAATAAAATTGTTGAAACCATCGAGAGCTTCAAGCTCTCCTGCAAGGCGTTGGAAGCCGCGAATCTCGTCATAGAGGATGAAGAGATTCGGGCGATTCAAGACTATAGTAACACAGTTTCTATAAAACGGCTTGGTTACAACGACCATGGACCAGTCCATATGCGAACGGTCGCGTACAACGCGGTTGTCATGATGGGGCTTTTGCGGAATGCGAAGGTGCAGACGAGTCTCGAAGCGGAGAACTGCGGCTGTTTTGAGGACAGTCTTATAGCGGTTGTGCTTGCGGGATTTCTTCACGATATAGGTATGAGTTTGGGGCGGCAGGACCACGAAATGCACAGCGCTTACATGGCGTATCCGATTTTAGACAGAGTCCTTGCAAAGGTATACCCAAACGTCCATCAACGAGTGGTGGTCCGCTCGCTTGCCCTCGAAGGTATAGCCGGACACATGGGGAACAAGCAGGTTTACTCGCTTGAAGCGGGCGTTATTCTTGTAGCGGATGGTTGCGATATGTCCAAGGGACGCGCCCGAATCCCCATGCATCTCTCGTCCGCGCCTAGGGTCGGCGACATTCATAAATATTCGGCGAATTCTATTGATGAAGTGACGCTTTCGACGGGAAAAGAACGCCCCATACGCATCGGCGTTGAAATGTCCAGTGAAGTGGGACTTTTTCAAGTGGAAGAGGTACTGTTAGGCAAGATAGCGTCAAGTCCGGCCAAGGGCTATGTGGAACTTTACGCCATGGTTCAAGGGCGCGAACCCAAACGGTACTTGTAAACGTATGTAATCCGCGCTTTGTATAGTACTAGACAGACAAGTCCGCAGACACACGCGGTCATTCTCATATCCTTTCAGGGACACAGCTGTTTCCTCTTCTCAATACGGGAAGGCCGCGGCTTTTCATATTTCTTTACAAGGTGTTGGTGTCAGACACTTTCGGGGCGCCAGGCGTTTTCAATATCTTTCCCCGTAACACAGCGATTTGTCGGCGTACTTCGTCAGCGGCTGTCCCGCCCGGGGTCTTGCGGGCGTTTACGCACGCTCGAGGCGTAAGCGCAGAGAAAACGTCCGTCTCAAAGAGCAAGGAACGCTCCTGTAACTCTTCAAGCGTCCGTTCCTCAATACAGGTCTGTCCTGCGTCTATGCAGTCGCGCACTATAAGCGCGCAAATCTCGTGCGCCTTACGGAATGGCAAGCCTTTGCGGACGAGATAATCAGCCGCGTCTGTGGCTTCCGAAAAACCGCCGACGCACGCCGTTTCCATTCGTTCTCTGTTGAACGAAGAGTCCGTAATCATACCGCGGAACATCTGTAAGCAATCCGATACCGTGTCAAGACTATCAAACAGCGCCTCTTTGTCTTCTTGCAAGTCTTTATCATAGGCGTAAGGGACGCCCTTCAACATGGCGAGCAAGGCGACGAGAGCGCCCATGGCGCGTCCTGTCTTGCCCCGAATCAGCTCCGCAAAGTCAGGGTTTTTCTTTTGAGGCATAATGGACGAACCAGTGCTCCACTTTTCCGACAACTCGATGAAACCGAATTCGGCGCTTGCCCAAAGAACGACATCCTCACAGAAGCGGGACAGATGGGTCTGGCAGATAGCCGCGTCCGCGGCGAGTTCTACAGCGAAGTCCCGGTCCGCCACCGAGTCCATCGCGTTGAGGGTTGGCGCGCGGAAGTCGAGGTTCGCGGCGGTTTTTTCCCGGTCTAGGGGCAAACCGGAGCCGGCAAGAGCGCCGCTTCCCAAAGGACATTCGTCCATACGGGATAAGGCGTCGTGGAAACGGGAAAGGTCCCGCTCAAGCGCGCACACCCACGCGGTAAGGTGAAAACCAAGCGTTATAGGTTGCGCTCTTTGTAAATGCGTGTACCCAGGCATGAGCGCGTCCACGTATTCTTCGGCTTTGTCCAAAAGAGCGGACATAAGCGTTTTGATTTCGCCGCAGAGATCTGCCGCGGTACGCTTTAGATAGAGTCTGAAATCGAGCGCGACTTGGTCGTTTCTACTCCGCCCCGCATGAACCGTCCGTCCCGCATCCCCTAGCCGTCGCGTGAGTTCCGCTTCTATAAACGAGTGAATGTCTTCCGCGCTTTCGTCGACCATAAGACTGCCGTCAGCTAGTTCTTCGGACATACGAAACAGTTCCGCGTCCAGAACCGCGGCAATCTCTTGGGGAATAACGCCCTGGCGCGCAAGCATCGCAGTATGTACGCGGGTTCCGCGGACATCGTCTTGAACAAGGCGTTTATCAATACGAATAGAGGCTTGAAAAGCAAACGCTTCCTTATTCGGCTTTTCCACGGTTCGTCCTGACCATAAAGTTTCTTTTTCTTTCATAAATTCCCTCAAGCTCTGTTCTCGGAAAACGCTAACTCCGCTCTGAAAACTATTCCTCCGTTTCTTCTGCCCTCATAGGCAAAGCCGTCTTCTATGGGACCAGACCACAGTTCGGTCGTTTCTTTAAAACGGGTTTCACTTACATAGTTGATGTCGAATCGCATACAATCCGCTTTTTCCAATATATCTGGTTTGGTTATGTCTTGAATCCACTGCACGTAGCGCGAATTGTTCACATGACCGTTATAGTCGACGTCTGAATAAAATGAGACGCGCTCGTCCGCAAGTTCAAGTCCATTCCGTTGACCGATATTAGCCAACGAAGGGAGAGCGTCGAGTTCCGCGTTCAAGGGGAGCTTGGATACTTTTTCTTGAGGGCGCAAGGGCCTGTGTTTCTTAATGTCAACAATAAGCCAACCGCTTCTGCCACGGACAATAGGTTTTCCGCTTGCGTCGAGGACGTCGTAATCCCTTATGGCGAAGAGTCTTTCCGAACCGCGGGGCCATGAGCGCACAGTGATGGTCTCACGGTATTTCGGTCTTCTCTCCATAAGAACGCTTAACCGCGAAAGTATCCATACTTCCCCGGTCTGCGCCATCGCTGACCTGCCCACGCCCAGACTCTCAGCGTGATTGTCCGCCGCTTCCTGAAAATAGTCGCATACTGTCGATAGTTTCAGTCTGTCTGACTGGTCTACGTCAGTAAACGCCACCGTAAAAGTTTTTCGTTCTATGTCGTTCATATATCCTATTTTGTCGAAAATATAAAAAATTTGCAAGGGTTACGAAAACCTCTCGGTGGACTTTTGATTAATAAGCGGTAAATATTTTACGAACGCGGAAAACTATTTTAGCGAGCCATGGTTTACGGAGTTGGATTTTAAGAACCAACGTTACTTATATGTCGACCACGGCCCGCCAAAAACTTATTTGTCTTCGACGACTGTGTAGTCCGCGTCTTCGGCGGTTTTGGCGCCGTCTGTACTACCTGCGTCGCTCGTAGCGCCTGACGAAAAGTCTTGCGCGCCTGCTTGCGGTCCTTGCTGTTTGTAGATTTCCTCACCGATCTTGTAGGCGATGTTCTTCAGAGACTCTATCTTTTCTTTGATGATCTGAATGTCGCCGCCTTCCAAGGCGCTTTTCAGGTCCGCGATGGCTTCCTCAGTTTTGGATTTGTCCGCGGGATTCACCTTGTCGCCCAGGTCGCGGATGTTCTTCTCCGTACTATAAATCATGGTATCGGCGTCGTTACGAACTTCGGCTTTTTCCTTTTCGCGCTTATCTTCTTCCGCGTGGAGTTCGGCGTCTTTGACCATGCGGTCGATGTCCGACTCGTTCAAACCGGACGAGCTTTCAATGCGGATTTTCTGCTCCTTGCCGGTGCCGAGGTCTTTGGCCGACACGTGGACAATGCCGTTGGCGTCGATGTCAAATGTAACCTCAATCTGCGGGATGCCGCGCGGAGCCGGAGGAATGCCTTCAAGATTGAAGTTGCCGAGTGTGCGGTTCTGATTTGCCATTTCACGCTCACCCTGCAAGACATGTATCGTAACCGCGGTCTGCCCGTCGGCCGCAGTGGAAAAAGTCTGGCTCTTGCGGGTCGGGATAGTCGTATTACGCGGGATGAGCTTGGTCATCACGCCGCCGAGGGTTTCGATGCCCAGAGACAACGGCGTAACGTCGAGCAAGAGGACGTCGTGGACGTCGCCTGCAAGGATACCACCCTGGATAGCCGCTCCAACGGCGACCGCCTCGTCAGGGTTCACTCCCTTGTTCGGCTCCTTGTGAAACAGTTCCTTAACGATTTGCTGAACCGCTGGAATACGGGTTGAACCGCCGACGAGAATCACTTCGTCAATCTTGTCCGCTGTCAGCCCTGCATCGGAGAGAGCCTTTTTGCACGGGCCTTTGGAACGCTCGAGCAAATCGTTCACCATTTGTTCGAACTTGGCGCGCGTAAGGCTCTTCTGTAGGTGTTTGGGTCCGTTTGCGTCGGCCGTGATGAACGGCAAGTTAATTTCAGTCGTCTGCAAGTTAGAGAGGTCTATCTTGGCCTGTTCCGAAGCTTCACGCAGCCGCTGAAGCGCCATTCGGTCCTTGCCCAGATCGATGCCGGCGTCGTTTTTGAACTCGGTGATGAGCCACTCCATGATGCGTCGGTCGAAATCGTCGCCGCCGAGGTGGGTGTCGCCGTTGGTGGCTTTCACCTCAAATACGCCGTCTCCCAATTCGAGGATAGATATGTCGAATGTACCGCCGCCAAGATCGTAGACAGCGATAGTTTTCTCCTTCTTCTGGTCTTTGTTGAAACCAAAAGCAAGAGACGCGGCGGTCGGCTCATTGATGATGCGTTTTACCTCAAGCCCCGCGATCTTGCCTGCATCCTTAGTCGCCTGCCTTTGCGCGTCGTTAAAGTAAGCCGGCACCGTAATAACCGCTTCAGTTACGGTTTCACCCAAGTAATCTTCGGCGGTTTTCTTCATTTTTTGCAAAATGAAGGCGGAAATCTCTTGCGGCGAATACTTTTTATTATCAATGTTAACGCGTACGTCGTTTCCTTGTTCAACAACATAGTAAGGTACGCGTTCCATCTCAGAGCCAACTTCGGAATAACGCCTACCCATGAATCGTTTAATGGAATAAACCGAGTTCTCCGGATTGGTAATCATTTGGTTCTTCGCGGGCTGTCCCACGACCCGCTCGCCCTTACTGGTAAAACCCACAATAGACGGCGTTGTGCGCCCACCTTCTGAATTCTGAATGACGACAGGTTCGCCGCCTTCCAAAACAGCCACGCACGAATTAGTCGTACCTAAATCAATTCCTATTATCTTACCCATAATTCTCTCCTTTTTTGTCTTTATGCTGGAAGTAGGAAATAGGGAGTTGGTCTTTTGTTAGCAATCGTCGCTTGAAATATCAAACTACGAATGTGAACAACAAACATTCTCAATTCCCCGCTCTCAATTCAGGCATTGCCACCTTTACTTTTGCGGCGCGAATCACGCGGTCCTTCAGAGTGTAACCTTTGACCAAGTCCTCCACGACGGTCGCTTCGGTTACGTCTGTGGATTTTTCCATCATCAGGGCTTCGTGCCGATTCGGGTCAAACAACTCGCCCGCAGAATTGAAGCGTTTCAGTCCCCACTTGTTCTCCAACTCCGAAGAAAGCCGATTCTCAATCATATTTACACCGTTCAAGAAGCTCTGAAAATCTTGAGACGTTTCCGCGGATTTAATCGCCCGCTCAAAATCGTCAATCACCTGTACAATATCCAGGAGCAGACTTTGATTAGCAAACTCAATGGCGTCCTGCTTTTCACGGGTCATACGCTTGCGAAAATTCTCAAAATCAGCCGCTTTCCTCAAATATTGATCTTTAAGAGCGGCATTCTCCGCTTCCAATTGCGCGACTCTCGCGTCATTCGAGTCGGAATTAACGATTTCCGGCTCAACGGTCGGCGTTTCAAGAACCGTTATATCGGGATCTTTTACCAGCTCCTTTTTCGTTTCTTCATCGTTTTGCATATAAAAAAAATACTGAAATGCAAGGTAAACGTCAAGAAAAATTTTTCTTTTTCAGTTTAAACTTTAATGAAACGTGGAATATAAGACGGACGCGGATGTTTTTAATCCTTTGCCCGTCTGTGTATGGTTTATTAACGTCCTTGCGCTAAATGAAGTAATCCGCGTCGCCCGTTGATTTTTACTTACTCTTCGGGATTATCAGATTCAGGATAATTCCGACTAACGCCGAGACCGCGATAGCCCCGAGCTCGAAGACGAAGCCGCCTATGGGGAAGGCGATTCGGCTACCGCCCACGCCGAGTATGAATATGATTGACGCAATGATGAGGTTGCGTTTGTCGTCGAAATCAATCTTATTGACGACCAGTTGCTTCAAACCGTTGATTGCGATGCTTCCATAGAGCAGGATACATACGCCGCCAAGTACCGGCGAAGGCAGGGTTTGCAGGAACGCGCCGAATTTGCCGAAAAGGGACAGTAGAACAGCAATAACGCCCGCGAATATGAAAACGAATACCGAGTAGACCTTGGTCGTGGAAAGCACGCCGAGCGATTCTCCGTAGGTTGTATTGCAGACCGAACCGGTGAAGCCGGCAAGCGCCGTGGCCAGTCCGTCGCCCGCTATGGTGCGGTGCAGTCCGGGGTCTTTCACATAGTCTCTGCCCACGATGTCGCCCGTTACGATAGTATGTCCGATATGTTCGCAGATAGTCGCGAGAGACACAATGGCAAAGGTAACGATTACCGCTAAATTGAATTCGGGAACGACGAATTTCGGTAGATTGACGACAGGCGCGTTTTTAATTACTTCAAAAGACACAAACTTGAACGACGGGCTGACGAAGCCAAGCAGGAAGGTTATCAAGTAGCCGCCTGCAAGCCCGATGATAATAGAAATACTCGACACAAACGGGATTTTGGAATAATTCGCCGCAATGGTAATGAGCAGGGTAATTGCCGCGATGACGAGCGCGTGAATACTATAGCCGCCATCGACCCCTGTCGACGCCATGTCCACAGCCGTCCCTGCAAGCGCAAGCCCAATGACAGCGACTACCGGTCCAATAACCACTGGCGGCAGTATACGGTGGATCCAGCTTGGACCCGCGAAGTAAATCAATATCGCAATAAGACAGTAGAACGCGCCCGATACGACCGCGCCGCCCGCAAGGTACCCAGGTCCATATTGCCCTAACACCAGAATCGCAGGCGCGATGAAGGCGAAGGAACTGCCAACGAAGTTCGGCACCTTGAATTTCGTAACGATAAGATAAACAAGGGTGCCAAGACCCGCGCTAAAGATGGCGTAAAGCGGATTTATGCCGACCAAAATCGGCACAAGCACCGTCGCCCCGAAACACGCTAATAGGTGTTGTAGACCGTAAAACACACTTTGCACTACCGGTGGTTTGTCGTCCACCCCGTAGTAAACCGGTTTTTCTGTGGTTGCCATTATTTCTCCTTTTTCGAAGGGAAGAGGACAGCTTTCAAACGTGCGCGGTTGTCTGCCGTCTATCCCCTATGTTATAGCCGCGCTTACGCGACTATAGCTCCCTTCAAAAAATAGAGACGGTAGATCGCGCACTCACTTGATCATGCCGCAAATAGTGTTACTAGATTATAGAAATTCGTGTTTTTTGTCAAGAGGGAGCGCTTTCCGAAACTAAGGTCGGCTGACGGCGAACCCGCGCCCCCTTCGCTCCAGCCCGCGCAATGCAAGCGGTTACCAGCCCTAGTAATAAACTGACATATACATTTATTATATCCGTAGTCCCGTAGTCTTCTACCGACAACCACCGGGTGTAAAACGGAAGCATCAGCAGCCCATTAGCCCCCGCGTTGCCTATAAATACTAATAACGTGTTTTTCCCTAAACGGCTATATTTTCCCATGATCCCTGTAAAAACATTTATTTTTACGCCAGGTCGTTTTTATGAACTCTGACATACGCAATAACCCGCTCTAAATCGTTCGGCGTGTCCACAGCAATCGTCTGGGAATCAACCTCAATATACTGAACATGATACCCTGATTCAATGAAGCGGAGTATTTCAATATCTTCAATAGAC
>JAIRKH010000111.1 GCA_031260245.1 Treponema sp.
GTAAAACCTCTTGACAAAATTGTAAAGAATTGATAATATTTAAAATATGATTGAGAGCGTTCGTAGCTCAGTTGGATAGAGCGACGGACTTCGAATCCGTAGGCCGCAGGTTCGAGTCCTGTCGGACGCAAGAGAGTTTGCGACGGGTTTTACTTCCGCACATGGAAGGGGTTGTTATGAGGGGCCGCTAGCTCAGCTGGTAGAGCAGCAGACTCTTAATCTGCGGGTCGCAAGTTCGATCCTTGCGCGGCTCATGTAAAGTATTTTTTGCGGGAATAGCTCAGTGGTAGAGCGCGACCTTGCCAAGGTCGATGTCGCGGGTCCAACTCCCGTTTCCCGCTTCGCGAATTTAGTACTAAATTCGTATTTTTTTATCGGGGTGGTTGCGCGTCAGCGCGGCCTGAGATTATACCCTTGAACCTGATCCGGATAATGCCGGCGTAGGAAAAGTTGCCTGCCAATATGAATCGCTGACTTTTCAAATATCGTTCGAGTCAATCTCCCCCATAAAGGAGGTTATATGGTTTTTCTTAATCTTTCCAAGCCTTTACTAGCCGTGTTCCTGCTCTCCGCAGTTTCCGCTTTCTCGCTCGGAAGTGAAGAGAAGGTTCCAGTGAACGAGGTCGTGGTATGGACCTACGACTCTTTCAATTCAGAGTGGGGCCCGGGTCCCGCGGCGGCTAAACGTTTCTTTGAACAAACTGGTATCGCTGTTAGATGGGTGAGTCACGGGGACGCGGGCGCAGTCCTGTCCCGTCTGCTTCTAGAAGGCGCGTCTGCAAGCGCGGACGTCATCGTGGGGCTTGACCAAAATTACGCGGAAAAAGCGCTCAATTCCGGGTTATTGGAGTCATACAAACCCGCGGGCGCGGAAAAAATATTCCCAGAACTGGCGTTGGATACGTCTTTCCGCCTCATTCCTTTTGATTACAGTTACTTTTCCGTCGTATACGACAGCGACAAAATCCCCAGTCCGCCGAGGACTCTCGAAGATTTAACGTCCCCGGATTATGCGAAAAAACTGATACTCATGGACCCGCGAACTTCATCGCCCGGTCTTGGGTTTTTTGCATGGACAAAGGCGGTTTACGGCGAGGACTGGCGGGCGTATTGGCGGAGGCTTTCTCCTTCTATTTTGACTATTGCGGAAGGATGGGACACGGGTTATGGGCTTTTTACGGCTGGCGAAGCTCCGCTCGTGTTGTCTTACACGACGAGTCCGGGCTACCATTTGGAATACGAAGAGACGGAACGCTACAAGGTCGCTCTTTTTACCGAAGGACATCCCCTGCAAATTGAAACCGCCGGACTTCTGGCGAACGCAAAGAACAAGGACGCGGCAAAGAAGTTTCTGGATTTCATGCTGTCGGAACAATTTCAGGAAATAATCCCCCTGACGAACTGGACGTATCCGGTTATTGACGTTCCATTACCCGACTCCTTTAGAATCAACCCGAAAAGCGATAAGCCTCTGTCTCCGACGCCCCCGTCCCAAGCCGACCTGGATGAATGGGCGGCGCTCATGCGTTGACGTTTCCGCCGTTCAGTCCCGCTTTTGAGAGAAGACTGAACGGCGCGTCTTTCCTGTTTCTAAATCGTCGCCTCTCCAAAATTTTTTTTACTATATCGCAAAAATATCTGGAATTTTCTCTTGACAAAATCGGTTGATATGTCTATTATTATAACAAATGTACGTTTCGTATAAAAATGTTGTGATTAAAGAGCGTAGACGTCGTTGTTGTACGCTTCAAAAAACTAAAAGTAAATAAGGAAAGTTGATGAAGGTTTCTATATTCCCCTCAAAGGACGAACTGTCGGAAGGTTGTCCTGTTTTGTCATCTCCCCGTAAAAGACAGGTGCCCCCCCCCCCCCGTTATACTAGTAATAGAATGGACGCCATGAAAGAAAAAATTTCAGCTCTAAAAATAGTGATTAAAGATAATTCCTTTTATTTTTTCTTTTTCGTGTTTATACTCTTCTTGATGGACGTATTGGTATATTTTTTCATGGCGAATATTCTGCATAAGCATCTTGATAGTGAAGCGCGGGCGACGCTCTTCGCTGTTGAAAAAGACGTTAAGTCGAGGCTTAAAGAAGCCGAAATCCTTCTTACCACAGCGTCTAGCGCCGTCTCGCGTATGCTTACGCAAGAGGAGAGTCAGGACGCTATTACTGCGTATCTTTCTGACGCTACGCAGTTGGCGGGGCTTGAGCAGGTAGACGCGGTTTCGTTTCACGGATTCTACGGATATGTGCGGGGCGAATTCATCGATACCACAACATTGCAAGTGGACAAGGACTATAACCCTAAAGAACGCCCGTGGTATAAGGCGGCGCTCTTGGGAAACGGAAGCGTCGCCTACACGATCCCTTACGTCCGTTATGGGAGCGATCTCGTCCGCGTTACCGCGGCTAAAACGCTCGGCGCGGGCGCTGATACAGACGCGCTTGCTATCGACGTGGGGCTTCCTATCATCTCTGATTCTGACAACCTGTTCGAAGCAATACCCAGTAGCGATATAATTCTCTTGAATCATGAAATGAAAGTCATTTCTCATCCGATTTCGGAATACCTCGGCGCGGATTACGGCGAATTGAGTTCGAAGCGTAAGAAAGTTACCGAAATGCTCGCTAGCGGGGTTGCTGTGTCCGCGCAAGTGGTAAAAGATAGAAATAGCGGGAAGAAAAGAATAGTGTTTTTCAAACAGCTTTACAACGGCTGGTACACGGGGATCAGCGTTGACGAGAGGGCTTTTTACCGTGATTTGAACCTCTTTATGAGTCTAATTATTTATCTTGGAATCGCGCTTTTCATTTTTATTTGTATTGACTTGTTTCGGCTCAGCAAGACTGTACTGCGGGCCAACGCTCAAAACAAGGCGAAATCTTTTTTCGTAGCCGAAATGAGCCATGAAATCCGTACGCCCATGAACGTCATCATGGGTATGAGCGAGCTTGCCTTGCAGACAGACTCTCTTTCCGATGCAAAAGCGTACGCCAGAGACATCAATCAAGCAAGCGCCAGCCTGCTCTCCCTTATCAACCGCATCCTCGACATCTCTAAGATTGAGGCGGGCGCGCTCCAGATAAACAGCTTCCCGTATTCCTTCTCTTCCGTTTTGAGAGACGTCGTTAGTATCATACAAATCAAGGCTATGGAGAAGCATCTCGCCTTCACGGTCAACGTCGACGCGAATACGCCCGAAAACCTCATTGGAGACGACGTGAGAGTCAAGCAGATCTTGGTGAACCTCCTCTCCAATGCTGTGAAATATACGCAGGAAGGCTTTGTTTCGCTTATGATCTCCGCGAAGGAGGAGTCTTCTCGTAGCGCGAAAACGCCTTGGGACGTTGTTCTGCAATTCAGTGTGAACGACAGCGGCATTGGGATAAAGAGCGAAGATATACCGCGGCTCTTTGAAGCGTTCTCCAGAATGGACGTGGAGAAAAACCGATCCGTGGAGGGAACTGGGCTTGGACTTCCCATAACCCACGATCTGGCAAAGGCTATGGGCGGGGACGTCGTGGTAACGAGCGAATACGGTATCGGGTCGTGTTTCACCGCGTCGGTCAGACAAGTTGTGGGCGGTCCGGGTAAGCTGGCTGAAGTGGAAAACGCCGCGGACAAAAAAACTCTGTTTTATCTGGACCTCCCGTTTCACAAGGAATCTATCGCCCAAACTTTGGAAAACCTGGGCGTGCCGACGAAGAAATGCGAAAGTGGCGAGGAATTCCTTGCGGAATTAGGAAAAGGCGAATATTCTTTCGCCTTTGTTCCTGAATATTTAGCAGAATCTATAGAGAAGATTGAAAATCTGTCGCCTTCAACCATGACGACGGTTTTGACGGAAACGAGTAAATCGTTCAATAAGAATGTGAACGTTCTATTTACGCCTGCTTATGCGGTTACGATCGCAGCCGCGTTGAACCGCCGCGCGGACGTTGAACTGAATGAGTCCGAAAAGAAATGGACGGCTCCGGACGCGCGGATTTTGGTCGTTGACGACAATGCGACCAATCTAAAAATCGCCAAGGGTTTTCTTTTGCCGTATCAAGCTCGCGTGGACGTGAGTAGTAGTGGGGAGACAGCCGTTGCACTGGCGCGTGAACACTATTATGACGTTGTGTTCATGGATAATTTCATGCTCGGTATGGATGGGGCGCAGACCGCCAAGACGATTCGGGCGCTTAAGAGCGAGGAGGGGGCGCCGTGCATCGTGGCGTTTTCCGCGAGTATAGCCGCAGGAGAGCAGGAACATTTCTTACAAACTAATTTTGACGATTATCTTCCAAAACCTATAGAGTCTGTGAAACTTAACGAAATTCTGCGTAAATGGATACCACGTTCAAAACAGATTGATGTGGAACAGGTTGATGAAACTCAAGGCAAAGCGAGGATGGATATGGAGTTGTTAATTGAAGAAATCGAAGGGATTGATATGAATAAGGGATTGTCCTTGTCTGGAGGTTCCCCGGAAAGATATTTCAAGATTTTGAATATCTTCTGTAAAGACGGGGAACAGCGGCTTTTGCGTATGAAAGAGCCGCAGAACGCTGAAGAATTAGCGGTTTTTGTAACGGACGTCCATGCGCTTAAAGGCGTATGCGCCAGCATAGGCGCGAACGCCGCGTCCAATATGGCCGCGTTTCTGGAACATGCGGGCAGAGACAAGGATATGGAAACCATTCAGAGGGATTTGAGCAATTTCTGCGGTGAATTTTCGCTTTTATTGGAGCGGACACGCTCTTTTTTGAACAGACAGTCCGTAAAACAGGAGCCTTCGTCCTCTATTAAGTCTCAGGATCAAGCCGTGTGGAACGAATTGCGGAATCTCCTCGAGTCCTTGAGAAGCTACAGCATAAGCAGAGCCGACGACTTATTAGACAAATTAAAAAACGTGGCTGTGAATTCTAAGACGCGGCAAATGCTCGAAAAGGTGGAAGACAACCTCCTTATGTCAGAATTTGCGGAAGCGGCTGAATCCGTTGAGGAATTCCTGAAGTCCGCGGTATGACTGTAAGAGACTTGCTCAAGCAAGGGAACGCGCTCTTGAAGGACCGCGTTGAAGCGCCTTCTCTTGATACAAGGCTTTTTTTGGAGAGCGTTTTGAGCGTTTCCCATACGCGATTGCTTTTGCGGCTGGACGAGACTGTCGACGAAGGGTCCGTGGAATGTTTCCATCGAGCGTTGAATCGTCGGCTCAACGGGGAATGTACCGCGTATATCGTCGGGTACAAGGAATTTTGGGGATTGCCGTTTGCAACGTCCCGGTCCGTGCTTGTCCCCCGCCCTGACACGGAAACCCTCGTGGAGGCGGCTCTTGATTTTATCAAGCGAGGGCGGATTCAGACTGTCTTGGAACTCTGCACTGGTTCTGGAGCGGTTGCGGTCAGCCTTAAACGCGAATGTCCTTTCTTGACCGTTACGGCTGGCGACGTGTCCCAAGACGCGCTTGTCGTCGCGCGAAATAACGCGCGGTGTTTGAGCGCGGACGTTTCCTTTGTTCATAGCGACCTCTTTGAGCGTATAGCGGGGCGTTTTGACATGATTGCGGTGAATCCGCCTTATATTCCTACGCGCGTGATTGAGACTCTGGCGCGGGAGGTGCAAAACGAGCCGCGTTTGGCGCTCGATGGGGGCGAGGATGGGTTTGTTTTGATACGGAGAATCGTCGCGTCCGCGGCGGAACACCTGCGCCCACACGGGGTTCTGTTGATTGAGGCCGCGCCGGAGCAGATGTCCGCTATCCGAGAGATGATGAACCGCTATCGGGAAGTTCAGACGTTTCGCGACTTGGCGGGCAGAGAACGGGTAATCGTCGGCGTCAAAGAGTAACGATTTCTTCTATAGCCCTCCATTGACTCTTTTCCATGTTTTGATATAATTAACAATGGATTAACGCTTCTTCGCTTGCGATTGTCTTGGACGAACCGTCGCGCGGCGCCTTATCAACCGCCTGAAACTCGTTTATCCCAAACGCCGCATTGCGGTTCTTTATGGAATAAGATTCTTCCCAAAAGCGTCCAATTCCACTTCCGCATTGCGATTTTTTATGAGAGAATCCTTATGAATGAAATTTTATCCCGTTTCTGTCCCCGTATTGAATTCGATTCCTACGAGGATTTTTTTGAAAATTACCAGTGTAATACGCCACGGAACTTCAATTTTGCGTATGATGTGGTCGACGAATGGGCGCGTATTCAGCCAGAAAAAACAGCGCTCGTTTGGACCAACGACGCGGGTGAATTAAAGGCTTTCACATTCGCGGAAATAAAACGCCAGAGCGACAAAGCGGCGAACGCGTTGCTTGCGCTAGGCGTCGAAAAAGGCGACATCGTCCTATTGATACTGAAACAACGTCCAGAAGTCTGGATTATGATGACCGCTCTCGAAAAAATCGGCGCGGTTTGCATACCCGGCTCCTTCCAACTCACCAAAAAAGACCTTGTATATAGGTGCAACATCGCGGAGGCCAAACTCCTGGTCGCGGTCTCCGACGACGAAACGCTCATGGCTAACGTCGAATCCGCGCGCGGCGAATGTCGAACGCTCCAACATATCGCGCTCGTGGGAGACTCCGTCCCCGACGGTTTCCTTGATTTGCGAAAGCTCGTCGCGGACGCGTCTTCCGAATTCTCCCGCCCCAGCGAAGACGCGGATACCTACATAGACGAATCAATGCTCGTCTACTTTTCTTCAGGCACGTCCGGTATGCCCAAAATGGTACTGCATAACCACACTCTGCCGCTGGGACACATCGTTACCGCAAAGTACTGGCAATGTGTGGAAGACGGACAGATTCACCTTACCCAAACCGACTCAGGATGGGCGAAGTTCGCCTGGGGTAAAATCTATGGACAGTGGATTTGCGGCGCAACCGTCGGCGTTTACGATACGGAAAAATTCACCCCCCAAGGTATGCTCTCCGCGCTCGCGCGTCTGAAACCAAGGACCTTTTGCGCGCCGGCCACTGTCTTTCGCTATTTGATAAAAGAAGACTTGAGCAATATGGACTTCAGTTTCATCAAACACACGTCGGTCGCAGGAGAGCCTTTAAGCCCGGAAGTGTTTCATCAGTTCAAACAAAAGACAGGCTTGGAAATCCGCGAAGGCTTCGGTCAGTCGGAAGGTTCCGTGCTCGCCGCAGTCTTCAAATGGTTGCCAGTGAAACCCGGCTCGATGGGCAAACCAGCCCCGCTCTACGGATTGGATTTACTCGACGAAGACGGTCGGTCGGTGGACGACGGCGAAGTCGGCGTGGTAAGCGCCGCGTATGCAGGACGGAATATTTACGAGGCGGAACGCGAATGCGATGCGCCTCCAGAAACAAGCCGTGAAGAAATCGACTCGTCTTCGCGTGAAAAAACGAGTACAGCCCTCAACAGCGCTCCTCCTCAAAATTCCCTAGTCGGTCTGTTCCGCGGCTATTGGAAAGACGAGGAGATTACACGCTCATGCTGGCGGGACGGAATCTACCAGACCGGCGATATGGCGTGGCGGGACGGAGAAGGTTATTTCTGGTTTGTGGGACGTAACGACGACGTGATAAAATGTTCCGGCTACCGCATCGGACCCTTTGAGGTTGAAAGCGCCCTCATGGAACACCCCTCGGTGCTCGAATGCGCGGTTACCGCCGCGCCTGACCCCACGCGCGGACAGGTGGTGAAGGCCACTATCGTGCTGGCGCAGGGCTTCACGCCTTCAGACCAACTCAAACGAGAATTGCAAAACCACGTCAAACGCGGTACAGCGCCTTATAAATACCCGCGCGTCGTCGAATTCGTAGCGGAACTCCCCAAAACCGTCAGCGGCAAGATCCAACGTTCCGTGATTCGCAAGCGGGACGCGGAGAAATAAGCAGTTCGGCGCGCGGCGCATTCGCATAGAGGCGTACCGCTCTGGTACGCCTACCGAATATATGTTTAAAATCAAACGAAGACTAGAAATAGCGTTTATTTAACCATAGATTACACAGTCCAACATAGAACTTTAAAACGTCTAACGTTGGTCAGTAGTTTGTTTTTTCATTTTTTATTCAAATTATTGTAGTCTCTACGAGTTCGTAAGTTTGCCTTTTTCAATCGCGTGAAGAATTCCTTTATTCGTACGCATAGACGCACAAAAGAGATCTCCTTCATGCCGAGCAGCCCCTGTGGACGGTAGAGCATCACTACGATGAGAATAATCGGGTAGATGATAAGCCGGTAATCCCGAAGAAAACGCAAGAATTCTTGGAGATAGGTCAGAATGTAGGCGGCTAATATAGCTCCGGTTATGGACCCCATACCGCCAAGTACTACGAAGATGAGGTAGTCGATACTCTTGCTGAAGGAGGCTATGTCCGGTTTGACGAAGCCGATGATTGCCGCGTAAAGCCCGCCGCCCGCGCCTGCGACAAAGGCGGCCGTAACAAACCCGACCATCTTGTACCGGAAAACGCCAATTCCGTTTGAATTCGCGGCAATCTCGTCTTCTCGCACTGCAAGGATCGCCCTCCCGTAGGATGAACGCATGAAATTCTGCAAAAAGACGACGACTGTAACAAGAACGGTGGTCACGCAGAGGAAGGAAACCCATGGGTAAAGAGCGAACAAGGTGATGAAGCGCCTGCCGTTCGCGCCGCCGGACACGGTTTTTATGTTAATCAGAATGACGCGGATGATTTCACCGAAACCGAGCGTTACGATGGCGAGGTAGTCGCCGGTGAGTTTCAGCGTGGGAAATCCGATGAGCCAACCAAAAAACGCCGTAACAACGCTTGCGAGCGCTATGGAAACGGGCAACGGCAATCCCAAGTCAACCGTGAGGGCGATAGTTGTGTAGGCGCCTATCGCCATGAAGCCCGCCTGCCCCAAGGAAAGCTGTCCGGTCCATCCCGTGATGGTATTCACGCTGACCGCGAGGATGGCGTTTACACCTCCCAGGGTGATGATTTGCGCGATATAGGCGTCAATCACCCCGAGTTTGATGAAAATGGTTGGGATAAAGACCGCTAAAACCGCGAAAATTCCGGGTATTAAGACGTTCTTAAGTCGTGTAGTCATACTTTTACCAATTTATTAAAAATACGAGAACGTGTCAAGGGTCGAGACAAAGTATCAAGGCGGAAACGCTCCGCCGCCTTAAACAGCACAAACAAATATAGGAAACACAAACCATACGAATTCGCGCCGTTTATGGTAAGAGTTGGAATGGTTTGTGTCTCTTTGCCGCTCTAAAATTTAGCCTTAGGCTGGGTAATGACTTTTTTAATTTCACTGTTTTGGTCTTGCCAGATGATTCGATTGTTTTCAAGGTTAGTAAGACTGGCGTCGACATAGTAAGTCCTGACCGATTTGTTGTCCGCGCGGTCCACCATGGACTTTACGGAACCCTGCAAGATGAAATTCGCGCCCGTTTCATTTCCAATGGCCGCCGCGCTGTCGTCGCTTGCGTAACCGCTGTTTTGGTCTATCCTCTCTTCGCGAATCTCGTCTCTCGCATCGCCTGCGGCGACAAAATCGAGCTTTCCGCTGTTTATAATGGCGGACTGCATCATCTTGGATATGATAGACGTGTCAATGTGTTCGCTACTCGTATTTTTGAACGAACCCACTATCACGGTCGGGTTAGCGTCGTCGTGCGCGTCGCGGAATTCATTGACTATCCTGTTGACGTTAGGCGACGTCAGACACGCATTGATGAGGCTGTCGCAAACGGTTCTCACATCCGTATCGTTCCACTTACCGCTCAAGTCGACTTGAGCGCCGGCGTCGACGCGGCTGACCGCGGGGGACGAACTGCACGCCGCAGTCAGTACCGAAACAGCGGCAACCAATAAAACAATAAGCTTTTTCATTTCTAAAAACCTCCCATTTGTTTGGAATGTGGTGGAGCAAGGAAACTTATAATACCTTGTGTAACACCATCAAAATAATAATTATAGTATATAGTATAGAATCTCCTATGACGTTTGTCAATGGGAAAATAACTCCTGTGAAGGACTATCTATAGATAAAAGCCTCTTTTGGTCCGTATATCCGGACATTAGAGAACATCGGATTTTTCACGTTCAAGACGCGGAACGACTTGGATGCTACGGGCGGCAATCCCAAGAACATATCAGATTCCTCAGGGGTTGATGGGTCGTCTTCGTTTGTGGAGAATTCGCAGTCTGTGACGACGAGATTTTCTATGGGGGATTCCGGTAGTCCTGCCATGAAGCCGGCCGACGCTCGACATCCAGAAGAGCGGATATGTTCGATACTGACGTTCTTGATTGACGGGGTAGTGGAAACAACCGGCATGGGGTCAAGCCCGAACAGTTCTTCCGAAAAATTAGCGCCGCACCGGTAAAACATATTTATGGCGATAGGACAGAGATTGTCTTCCATGGTGAGACGGTGGAAACGCAGGTTGCTGATTTCTCCGCCGCGTCCGCGTCTTGTTTTTATGCGGATACCTCTATCCGTTCCCTTGAACAGACAATCTTCTGCAATCACGTTAAATACGCCGGCCGCGGTTTCGCTTCCAATCACGATGCCGCCGTGTCCGTCTTTTACCGTGCAATGCCTGACCGTTATATTTTCCGACGGCTTGTTTACCCTAACGCCGTCCTCGCCGGATCCAGATTTGATGACAATGCCGTCGTCTCCAACCGCGACCTCGCATCCTTCGACCAGCGCTCCGTAACAAGAGTCTATATCAATACCGTCCGTATTCGGCGCGTCCGGCGGATTAGATATAGTGAGCCCCCTGATTGTAACACCGAAACAAAAAAGCGGATGCAGGGTCCAGTATGGCGAGTTCTTTAAAGTGAATCCTTCGAGAAGAATATTGGAACAGCGACGGAACTGCATAAGGGATGGACGCAGAAATTGCATTTCCCTGCTTCCGCCGCCAGACGGTTGTCGCTCATAGCCCGGATTGAGGCGCGCCAACTCTTTCTCCAATTCCGTTTCCGGCGACTTCTGTCCGCGTTTACGCTTTTCCCTTAGAGTCGTCCACCACGCTTCGCCGGACCCGTCAAATACGCCTTTCCCGTTAATGACGATATTTTCCTGCCCGTCCGCGAACACAAGCGGCTTCATCGCATAACATTCAACGCCTTCCCATCGCGTCAGTGTTGGTCTATAACGTTCAGTATCCGGTATGAAACTGACGACCGCGTCTTCTTCGAGAATAAAAGTAGTATTTGAAAAAAGCTCTATGGGTCCAGTACGCCAAACGCCCGCGCCTACGTGAAGAGTCCCAGCGCCGCTCTTTTTCAAAGCTTCAAAGGCCGCGGCAAAGGCGTCTGAATTGTCAAACTGTCCGTCTCCGCGCCCTCCGAACTCCAAGACGTCTTTCTCGATTCCTTCAGCCATACAAACCCCTTATTGATGATATTTTATTAACTTTTTAGGACTCCGATAACGTCATCTTTGGTTAAACTTTCGTCTTGCCATTCATAAAAAGTTGTTTTATACTAAAGTATGTTTAATTTTGGACTTCGCGCCCATGATTATGGGAAACAAACGCCCCCTGAAAAACTGGCGGAAACCCTTTCGCAATACAAGCCCGCGTCTATTCAACTCGCGTTGGCAAAGGCGCTTTCCGACGCGCCGAAAGACGGTTGCCTCAGCCCCGGCTACGCCCGCGCGATACGGCGTATCTTTGAAAAGAAAGACGTCGCCATTGCGGTACTGGGCTGTTACATCAATCCTGTTCACCCGGATACGGACGTGCGGGAAAAACAGCTCCGGCGGTTTGAAGAGCATCTCTGCTATGCGTCAGACTTCGGATGTCCCGTCGTCGGCACGGAAACAGGCTCCCGCAATCCTGATTGCTCGTTTCACCCTGACACCGCAAAACCCGCGACCTTTGATCTGCTCTGCGCCTCTATTGAAAGGTTGCTTAAAACCGCTGAAAAACGCGGCGCAATAGTCGGCGTCGAAGCCGTCGCCGATCAGCACACCATCTCGTCAATAGAATTGATGAAACGCCTCCTTGACCTATTCCCGTCGCCCTGCCTCAAGGTCGTCTACGACCCTGTAAATCTCATACCTATCGCGGGACTATCAGAAACGCAGGAAGCGTTTTTCAACCGCGCTTTTGACGCATTCGGCGACCGCATCGCAGTGATTCATGCGAAGGACTTCCACATGGGAAGCAACGCAAACAGCGCTAACGCCGTCAAAGTCAACGGGTTGCCCGCCGGTACAGGGGACATGGACTACAAGACTTTTTTCTCGCTTCTGGCGCAAAAAAAACCCGGTATCGACATTCTCCTCGAAAACAGCGTACCGGAAACTATTGCGCTCATGCGGTATATGACCGAAAACGAATAGTGTTGTGGACTTTCATGGTCCGACTCCTATCCCCATACTTTCCTAAAATTTCATCTCCATCTTGACGAACAAACCGCCAGTCTCAAGCATATCGCCTGATCCTGATTTAGAATCTACCTGACGATATTTGATTTGCCCGTCGGCCCTGCTTTCAAGTGTGTTATTTATCGAGATACCTTTGTTTTGATTAAAACCGATGATAAATTTACCGTCAACCTTACTCCCTCCGCGCTCAAATGGGATGAATTTCAAACCCGTGTAAATTTCGTAGCCCATATTTTCCGCAAAGAAGTACGTCTTTTTAATACCGCCGCTATCAACGGCGGTATACTCCTTCCCGTCTTTCGTTTGCCACACCGCATCCGTCAGGGAACCAGCCACAAAGCCCGCTCCAAAGAGAAATTGCTTGTAGGTGAATTGAGCGTCAAGGGAGAGGGAAATTATAGAGAGCGGGTCACGGTATATGTGGTTGATGTTATAGAACGCGCCCGCGAGGTTGGCGTCTAAACGCATAGCGTCGTTGAGCGTCCATTGCAACCCGCTACCGACGCCCGCGGCGAACGTATCGCGCATACTGGTAGTATCGCGTATCCCCACCACCGCGCCGGCAGTACCGCTTAATACGTCGATATTTTTTTCAAACCAGCCTATGCTCAAACCCAAAGGAATTTTAATTTTATCGTTTGGGTCAAGGACGAACCGGAACGCGCCGCCTACTGAATTACCAGAATATATGTCCGCGCCGTTCAAGGCGTAATCGGCTTCCACGGAAAGCTTGTTACCCGCCAGGTCAAAATCCTCCAATCTCACGGAAGCGAACAGCTGTGAGTCGTATTTTCCTACAACAGGCAACCCATGGTCGGAAACACTCCCATCGTTGTCGTAGAGTCGGGAAGTCGCCTCGTTGAATTTGTAATTAGTGGTAAACAAGCCGTAAAGTTTAAAAGGATTATTCTCGGTACCCGAATAGAGCGCCTCTATCTGATAATTGTAGGTGTTCGCCGTTTTTAGCATATATAAAACCGACTCCGTCTCGTATTTTGAAATCTTCCCGAAATACGCGGTCTCGGTCTTGTATTTACCCGCTTTTAGAAAAAACTTTACCGGCAAATCAAGCGCTATGGCGTCAAAAATACTTGCTCTTCCATAATAAGTGTCAAAGGAAACGCTAAAATCGCCCTTCCCATAGTATTCGAGCGACAGCGGTTCATAGAAAGAACCGTTTCTGTGGGTCGCCGCTACTTTTAGATAGGCTTCGAGAAAGTCGCCCGGTTTAAATTCCTCCGGTTTATATTCAAGGTATGCGTTTGCGCTTGTATAGTAGCCGTTCTTTTCCGTTTCATAGGCGCCATCCCCCTTGCCGCTTCCGAGCGCCTGCGATAATTCCGCATTACCCAGTGTATATATCGCGGTAATGTCTCCTCGCGCTGTAAAGCCGCCACCTTCGGTTGTTTGAGCGAAGACCATCGCTCCCATCGCCAATAATAAAACGCTAATATATATCCTTTTTATCATTAATTCACTCCTTACTGAACAATGTAAAATAAAGAATGAATAAATTTCTGTTATATCATTGCATTTTTCTGTTTACAGAGACAGGCGTAGCCTGTTCCGCGTCCATTGTAAGCGTTGAATATCTATATCGCGGGGAACGGTACAGTCCGCGCCGAGAATAATACCTGTCGTTCCGCTCTCCGCCAACAGGCGTTCCGTTTCAGCCTCGATTTCTTCCCGCGAGCCCCTGTAGAGCGCTCCGTTCTTCGTATTGTCAAATCCGCCGATGACGGGCTTGTTCTTGAAGAGCTTTTTCCCCTGTCCCAGAGAAACGCCCTCCACTGTTACAGCCCAGTTGACGATTTGCGCCGGATAATCAATAAAATGCGTCAGATTGTTCCGATGTCCCGCGTAACCGCAGATGTGGAGTATATTATATTGGCTGACGCTGTTCGCGGCGTTCAAGACGGTCGTATCGTTCGCCTCGACTAACCTCCGTCGGGTTTGTTCCGTAGTTCCGCCGCCGCCTATATCTTGGGTACTGTAATAGACGCCGGACGCTCCTCCTTCGCGGATTATCCGTTTGACAAGCGCCGCTGTATCCTTTGCGACCACGTTAAACGCATAGTCGACCGCCTCCGCGTCTTGGGTAATGAAATCCGCGAGCGTTTCTTCAACGCCGTCTCTATCGCCCCTTGCAAATCTGAAGAGCGCGGCTGGGGCGAATATGCTGTAAAAGCTTAAAACCTCGTCGCCCCAAATGTCGGCGAGCGTTCTGGCGAAGGCGGTCTGTTTCTCTATCCATGGGTGGTTTTCACCGATAGACTTTACGTCTCTCAAATCCGCGGCTTTTCGCGCCTTTTGGAAAGCCTCGTCAGGATATACGAAAAAGCCGTCCGTCATTATCTTGACGAAATCAGGCTTAAATTTCGCGTAAAATTTCTTGTGTCCTTCAATATTGACGTCAAAAATTGCGGGATTCTTGAATCCATCCTCTTTTTCATCCTCCGCGTAATGAAACCAAAATCCCACCGGCGTACGCTCTGTTTTTTCGTTGTTAAATACCTGCTTTAGCCAAGCCGTCTTTGTCATTTTCTTCTCCTTTGACTTCACATAACCATTAGCATACACGAATCGCCGTACAAGGTCAACTATAACTTAGGGGGCAGTAAGCGACGGGCTTGTTGAGACTTGACGGGACGCATCGTAGGATTGATTTAATCAGCATGAGGAGATGACCATTAAATTATATACGCCGCGTCGTGCGGCGAGAGGAGGCGGTATGACAGAAGCGGAAGCGTTAGCGGCGGTGAGCGAGAACGGCTTGGCGCTAGAGTACGTGCC
>JAIRKH010000102.1 GCA_031260245.1 Treponema sp.
TTTTTTCCGCCGTCTCGCCGCCGACTCATTCGGGCGGGGTTGAACGGCGGCTTCGACAAGACGTTTACTTAAGACACGTTGCGTCGACTATATTCGCTTTGCCTGCTTTGGCGTTAATCTTTTTTTCTACGGAACCGACTTTTGAGCCGCCAGCGTAGTAATTAACCGTTATAGTATATTCGCCCGGATCCATGGTAACGCCGCCCGCGTAAGCTTTGCTGGGGAAGTAGCGAACGGAGCGTACATCCGCTTGAGCGAGAGCGTCCGCGCCTTTTTTTGCCCCGACAATCGCGACTTTGACGGCCGCGTCGGCCACGGCGGAATTTCCCGCTTTTTCTTTGGCTTGTTTCCCGGCTACTTCAACCGCGATATAGCGTACCGCGGCCTGAATATAAGCCTTGTAGTAAATATCGTCGAACTTCTCGGCGAGCGTTGACTTCATCAGTCCGCCGATGTCTTCGAGCAGATTAAGCGTAACGGTTTCACCGTTGACCGTGATTTCCACTTTGTCAATCGCGCTGGCGCGGGGAACCAGAACAGGAACCGCGGCCCATCCTACGCCGAGCGTCGGGTCTACGGCAAGCGCCTTTTCAGCGGCCTCGCTGATGGTGGGGAAACAATCAAGCGAGATAGTCTGTTTATACATCGTTTTTACAGGCGACAGTCCCGCAAAGCCTATGACGTTGATACGCGCTTTTCCCGATGGAATATCAGATTCTTCGCCGACGTCAAAGCCGAAGTTTTGGCTCAAAGCTTCGAAGTCTATGCGGGCGTCGTCGTCGTTACCCATACCGCGATAGAAAACCGCGGAAAGATAGCGGGCGAGCGCGGAATCGACGATTTTCTTTCCGGCGTCGGCTTGCACCCACTGCATAAAGTCAGCGCCCGGATCTCCGGGAGCGACCTGTAAATCGCGTACCGGCGAAGGCGCAGGTAAATCTATTCCCAGCGTTAAACCGCCTTGCTCCGCGATTTTGACGGCTTCGGCAAAGAAAGTCATCAAGTCCGAAATCTCGAAGCCGCCTTCTTCGGCGGTCCCTTCAAGCGCGGCAAGCTTTTCCGTCATTCGACGAACCTCGACGCCCGCGCCTTCGACGTCGCCGTTGGCGTAGTAATTCAGAGCGTTAAAGACGTTGATGTATAAGTCTTCGTAGGTTTCGCCTGCATAGTCTTTCACATTGTCATTCGCTAAATACGAACCAATCTCTTGCGTAACGCTTTTCGTGAAAGCTTCTTCAATGAGTCGTTCCGCTTCTTCCAAATCCTTCGTCGATTCCTCGAAATTCCCCGCGTAATATTCGAGAACGCCTCGGTCAAGGTAAAGCAGAATAGCGCTGTTTGCCTGATAAA
Organism: Treponema sp.; assembly: GCA_031260245.1. Lineage (GTDB taxonomy): Bacteria > Spirochaetota > Spirochaetia > Treponematales > Breznakiellaceae > JAIRKH01. The sequence goes on from JAIRKH010000102.1 coordinate 1,351, forward strand.
TCGGATTCGCCGCCTTATCCTTGCCTTCTGGAATAGCCTGCGCCTCGTTGATAGCCGCTACCGCGGACGCATAGTCGCCCGCGCTGATAGCCGCGTCCATTTTAGCGTAGACGTCCGGCTTGGTGGCGCAGGAAAAGAGCGCGAAGCTCATTCCCGCAATCAATAACACAACGTACGCTTTTGTTTTAAGCGCCGTTCCCTGCAAAATACAATTTTTCATGTATTCCTCCTAAAAAATAAAAAGCCTCGCCCATGAGCCCTGCTCGATTAACAATCGGCGTCTTGACGACACAAGCTTCACTGACGAGACTCCTTGAGACCTTAACGGACAGATAGGTTCCTGCGCAACAACCTTTTGTAAGTAATATTAAGTTAAATGGGGGGGGGGGGTATATTGATAACGCTACTGCGTTCATTTAATTTCATCATTTTATACTAGCAAAGAAAGAAGATGTTGTCAATAGAGAATTTGTTTTTTTTCGAGCTTTTTAACAGACGCCCTCTTAAAAATTCTAGTTCTTCACGTAGATTTGCAGGACGTTTTCCGGCGGTACTCTTACCAGTCCCTGCGCGACAGCTTTCTTCTCTATTTCCACAGCCGAAGAGTATTTCGCTATGACCGCGATAAGCCGCTTGTTTTCCTCTATCCATTCCCATTGTTGCGTTTCAATATTTTCTATCTGTCTCTCCAAGACTATGTAGCGGTTGGACTGATAAGCCGTTAGCCCTATGAAAAGTAGTATCGTAACGGCAAAAAAATACATCCAGAAAATGCGCCATCTTGTCATATATTCTCCTTTTCTCCCTTTTTCTCTTTTTTCTCTATAACCCGTAATCGAGCGCTTCGCGACGGAGGATTTTGTCTTATCTCCTCGACAGAGGCGCAGACCGCTCTTTTAGTCGTCATCGTAACCGTTCCTTCTCTATATCGCTCCTTGAAAAAAAGCTTCACCGTTCTGTCTGTGAGCGATTCGAAACTGATGAATCCCAGTCTTCCCCGGACTTTCAACGCATTCGTCGCGTTTTCCAGCAGAGTTGGAAGACGGATAAGCTCGCCGTTAACAGCCATGCGGAGCGCTTGAAAGGTCTTTGTCGCGGGATGTAGACGGGCGCGGCGGTAAGTGGGCGGCACGGCGCGCGCCACAATATCCGCTAAAGCGCCTGCGCTCGCAATCCTCCCGCGCGTCCGCGCTTCCGTAACGGCGCGGGCGATGCGTCGTGAATAACGTTCTTCCGCATTGTTGAACAAAAGGTCGGCAAAATCCTTTTCGGAAAGCCTTTCGATAAGGTCCGCAGCGCTCATTCCTTGCCCCGTGTCAAGCCGCATATCAAGCGGTTCGTCTTTGGAAAAACTGAATCCCCGCCCCGACCTCGCATAATGAAAGACGCTTATTCCCGAATCAATCAGAATGGTATCAAAAGTATTGCGCCTTTCCGCAAAAAAAGTCTGGGACCATCCCGCATAAAATTCGATTCTATTTCCAAATTCGGCTAAACGTTTCTTCGCAGTCTCCAAAATCGTCTTGTCCGCGTCTATTCCCACGATACGCGTCTCCGGAAAACTGCGGAGAAAAGCCTCGCTATGCCCGCCCTCTCCTATGGTCCCATCCGCCATAAGCTCGCCGTCCTTACGCGGTCCAAGAAGCGCAAGCGTTTCTTCAACCAGTACCGGAGTGTGAACAATTTCCATTTCTATCGTTTCCTGATTATACCTTAATAAAGAATATATAACTAAATTTTTTTTTGTCAATAGTATTATTTCTCGAAACAAACCATGCGCTTGTAAGGATCGCGTCCGCGAGTCGTTAAATTCGGATTAATACGATTCTCCCTCTTGCCAATCACATTATTTTTATGTTAGTATATTCGTATGAAAAGATTTCCTGACGATTTCTTATGGGGCGCGGCGACTGCGGCGTACCAAGTGGAAGGCGCGTACCGCGAAGGCGGGCGTTGTGAAAGCATCTGGGATATGTTCTGCCGCGTTCCATGCGCTACGTTTGCAGGCGAAAACGGAGACGTCGCCTGCGACCAATACCACCGCTATAAAGAAGACGTCGCTCTTATCGCGGAACTCGGTTTTAAGAGTTATCGTTTTTCCATATCTTGGTGCCGAATCCTGCCTAACGGCGCGGTAAACGCCGAAGGGGTCGCCTATTATCGTAACCTTTGCGCGGAACTGCATAAACGCGGCGTCCAAGCCTGCGCCACCCTTTATCATTGGGATTTACCCCAAGTCTTGCAGGATAAAGGCGGATGGGCGGAACGTTTTATCGTGGACGCTTTCGTTGAATACGCGAAGGTCTGCTTCAAAGAATTGGGTGATTGCGTGGATCAGTGGATAACCATAAACGAACCGCTTTGTATTACATTTTTGGGTTATATGACGGGCGGACACGCGCCCGGCGTCAAAGACCCAGCTCAGTATATGCGCGCGGTTCACCATGTCCTTCTGGCTCACGCCAAGGCGGTTCAGGCTTACCGAAAAACAGGGCTCAAGGCGCATATAGGTATCGCTTTGAACATCGACACTCCGCGTCCCGCGACCAAGAACCCGGAGGACGTTTCCGCGGCGCAACTCGCTCGTGCTTATGGAGCGGAATTGTACGTGTTCCCGCTCGTAGGCAAAGGGTACCCTAATCCTAATGTACTGACTGAAGATAAGTGGAAACCACCCATTGAATCGGGCGACATGGAGGCTATCGCTGAAAAAATAGACTTTATCGGTCTGAATTATTACTTTGAAAACGCGGTTTTCGCTGATAAAAATAACCCATTGGGCTACAGCAACGCTCCTTTCTGGCAGGAACGCACCGATATGGGATGGCCCATCGTACCTGAAGGACTCTATCGACAAATCAAATGGGTAAACGACGCGGCCGGTGGAAAGATCCCCCTCTACATCACGGAAAACGGCGCGGCCGCGGTGGATGTCGTGGAGGCGGACGGACGTATTCACGACCGGGAACGTATAGACTATTTTAAGAAACATCTGGCGGTCTGTTCGCGGCTTATAGAGGAAGGCGTTCCACTCAAAGGTTACTTTGCGTGGTCCTTGTTAGACAACTTTGAATGGACTTTTGGCTATGCGAAACGTTTTGGCGTCGTGTATGTGGACTATGCGACACAGAAACGAGCGCTGAAAGACAGCGCCTATTTCTTCAGAGATATGATTGCCGGATACGCGGAGTAAAGAGAGGCGGAGAGTTGAGAGTAGGTTCGTGTTAAAATTCGGAGCTTGCTCTTTCTTCCAGTCTCTACAAAGGTTCAACGTCCGATGAAAACATTGTCATTAAAGGCGTTTTTTGAGAATCCGATTTTTCTAGCGTCCGTGACGAGCTGGTTTTTCGCGCAACTTATCAAAGCGATGATAGTTTTGTTGAGTTCGCGCAAAAAAAAGGCGCATGATGTGTTTGCGGCGTTGGCGTGGCGGACCGGTGGTATGCCATCCAGCCATGCGGCTCTTGTCGCGGCGATGACGACGTCCGCGGCTTTCACCGAAGGAGTCGGGTCTAACTTGTTCATCGTATCATTGTGGCTCGCCTTCATCGTCATGCGGGACGCTATGGGCGTTAGGCGGTCGTCCGGGCTTCAGTCGCGGAGCCTCAACGCTCTCGGAAAAGCCGTCGCCGAAAGATTGGATGTTGAATTTAAGCCTGTAAAAGAAATCCACGGACACAAGCCGCTTGAGGTTGTCGTCGGCGCTCTGCTCGGCGTGTTCATAGCCATGGCTTACGCCTTTTTATAGAAGGAGATAGTGTGGGGTAGGAAATTGGAATAGGTTCGCTGTTACTGAATATTGCTTGAAATTAGCGTATTTTCTGGCAAAAAACTTATTTCACCATTTCCACTCCCTATACAACGATGAAATTCGCTCTTGCGTCGATAACGATTCTATGTTCTCTTGGTTTTGCAAGCCTTCTTCTGTTCATGGGGTTGAAGACAACGCTCAAAGAAGACGATTACGAGTACGCGGTTCTTATTTTTGACGCGTCGCTCAACGATAGGGAGATTGGAGAACGACTCGCCAAAAGCGAAATCGGTAAGAATTATATTTCCGAGTCAACGCAGTCTGTTTTTCTGAATGATTTTGAAACGATACGGGAGATTCCCCTGTACGAATTCCAAGAGAAAATAGAGGATTTTGACCCGCGGAATGACGGATACGCGGAGCGAGCGACCGCCTTTTTTGTCAGGGGGGATCGGCGGTTATTCTTCGTACCGCTTTTATCAGAGACGAATAAGCGTGGAATAGCGGCCATGCGGACGGACTTTGCATCTGTTCTACAAGACGTTCCTTTTACTGTAGAGTTTTTGGGTTACGAGAGTCCGACGAGATTCTACGCGGCTGTTTTCTGCGTCGCGGCGTTGACGGCGCTTATTCTGACAAGACCGTTGTGGTTGGGATTTTTGCTTCTGCCGTTGACTGCAGGCTTCGCTTTTACCGGGCTACCCGGCCTTGCCATGTCCGCGTTCCTGCTCGCGGCAGGCGGTATCGCATACGACCCTTTGAAAGAATTCTTTGCCGCCTGCCTGTGTGAAAGGAATATCAGAAAGGCGTGGGAATGGTTTCGGTTTCCACGTTTGAAAGGCGTGAAATTTTTTCAGCGGTTTCCTTTCCGCGCGATTTTGTTTATTCTGTTTGCCGCGGGCTATTTTTTCATAGGGACTAGGAGCGAAACAGCGACGGCGTTTACGACGAGTGTTTTCGGCTGTTTCTTTACGGTCGTCTTGCTTGCCGCGGCCGCGCGGGCCGCGGCTATGCGGGGACGGAGGTTCTTGCCGATTCCAATAATCAGAATAGCTGGAAAAGGGTCTCTGTTTGCGAAGAACACACTTCCTTTCGGCGCGGCCGCCATAGCGATACTGTTCCTACCCGGGGCGTTGGGTTTACAACCCGACCGCAACATCGGGGACTGGGGGGACCCTGCGCGTTTGATTGACGAAAGTGAATACTTGAGACACGCCGCCTTTCAGAGCGGTTTTTCCACGATGAGGTTGAACGGCGACAGTCAAAATTACGAGGAATATTACTTAGGGGACGACGGACTTATCGCCGGCGCAAAACCCTATAGCAAGGAAAAACTACCGGAATTCGTTCCGAAGGAATTTTCTTTAAAGAAATTGATGGATTTTTTGGAAAAATCAGGGCATAATGGCGTACAAGCGGAGAACCGTCCGGAATTCGGCGTTCCGACTTTCGGTTCAGAGGAATTCATACCGTTAGCCTTATTAGTTTCACTGTGTGTTTCGGCTCTGTTCAGTTTTTTCCGAAAAAGACAAGGGAGTGAGAAGAAAGAAATGTTTATGTATGAAAAACGGAAGTTGTTCCGAAGGCGGATAGCGGCGTGAGCGTAAAAGTTTATTCCATGCCTCGAGGAGGCATCGCGTTTGAAGATCCTTTCGCGCCCCGCGAATTTGAGACGGCTTTTTTGCCCGTACTTTCTGTGATTCCCTTGATTCAACATACGGGTAATAAGGCGTATCCGATTGTTTTCATTGGCGAATACGTGAAGGAGGGGATGCTCATAGGACGGGGGCAAGGCGCGGGTTCGGCAAACGTCCACGCGACCGTTCCGGGCAAAGTGGTGCGTATGGCTTCTTGGAAAACCATTGACGGCGTGGCGAACGAGGCTTTGATTGTGCGGTTGGAAGGCAGTTTCGATAGATTGGGCAAACGGGAGACTCCCCACCCATGGGAAGACTTGCCCTCCTTTGAGATTCAGCGCCTCGTCGCGGAATACGGCGTCGTCGAGATGGACGAGGGTGGGAGACCCCTGGCGGATTTGTTCGCCGAGTTGAACATGGTTACGGGACCCATAACGCTAGTGGTCAGGTGCGTTTTTGACGACCCGTGGCTTGCCGCGGATATGGCGCTGTGCGACAGACGTCTGAAAGACGTGGTTGAAGGCGCTTTCATCGCCGCGCGTGCGTGCAAGGCAAGCAGAATCGTTTACGTAGTATCGAAAAACGAGAATAAGCGGGCGTTGCAGTTCACCGCGGCCGCTTCCCAACAGCCATTGGCGCAGAAGATACCCTCGGATTCAGTCGTTGTAGGCAATAAATACCCGCAACGGAATAGGAGAGAACTGGAACTAGCGCTTCGCGCTTATGAAGAAGATACAAAGAGCGAGAGAAACGATATGGGGCGTCTTTTTATAGTCGGACCCGCTACTATAGCGGCAATTTTTGACGCGGTTAAATTTAGAAAGCCCATATTGGATAGATATGTTGCGGTGGGCGGTTCCGCAGTCAAGGAGCCAAAGGTACTAAAAGTCCGTATTGGCACGCGCCTGAGAGACGTCTTTGACCAATGCGGCGGGTTCATAAGCGCGCCGGAACGCATCGTGATAGGCTCCCCGTTGTCGGGACGCGCTATTCTCGACATCGACGAACCGGTCGTCAAAACTATCTACGCGGCGGCCGCACTGAAAAAGAGGCAGGTCGGCGGGACGGTTGAGCGGAGTTGCATAGGTTGCGGCGAATGTAGGAGTGTCTGCCCTATAGGGCTTGACCCGGAGGAATTGTTTAAACGCTGTAAGACGGGCGGCGCTCTCGCGGAGCGCGAATGTCATGGCTGTGGGAGTTGCGAGGCGGTCTGTCCTTCGAGACTCCCCTTGAAAACCATCATCTATGAGGCGCAGGTAAATCGGAGGCCGGTATGAAACCGCAAATTAGTCTTGCACGGCAGACGACGCCCCGTATGTGGATAGTGAGCCTCGCCGCGTTTCTAGCGGTTCTCCAGTCGTCCCTCGCCGATTCGTTTTCCTCGCTCGTTATAGCGATCGCCGCGATAGGAGCGGCGTTTGTCTGCGAATTTATCATCTATTTCCGTACGGGAAAAAGCGCGATGATAAAAGACGGCAGTTCCATAGCTTCGGCTTTGACATTAACCCTTTTACTACCGAACAGTATCAGTCCTGTATACGCGGTAATAGGCGCTATTTTCGCTATGATAGTGGTCAAGTACAGCTTTGGGGGACTCGGCGCAAACTGGGTGAACCCGGCTCTTGGCGGCTGGCTTTTCGTCCGTTTCTCATGGAACGGCGTTTTTGAGCAAGCTATGACGCCGGCGATTGAGAGCAATATTATCGGAGTGTTTGGCGATTCTTTCATAGCCGAGCCTGTGGCGAATTTCCTCAACAATACCATATTCTCTCTGACCGGTACGGAATTGCCTATCGGATATCTAGATATCTTCGGATCAAGAAGCGCGGCTATCATCGCGGACCGAGGGTTGCTCGCCCTTCTCTTAGGAACCATCATTATAGTCGCGTCCCAGACCATTCGCGTGTGGGTTCCCGTGATTTACCTCGCAGTTTACGGTGCAATGGTCAAGTTCTTCGGCGGCGGCGACGTGCTTACCGCTTTTCTATCAGGCGGAACCATCGCGGTCGCTTTCTTCTTGTTGCCTGAACCGGTCACCGGTCCAAAATCTAGTAGAGGCGCGTGTATCTGCGCGCTCTTCGCAGGCGTCTTCACTTTCATCTTTCGCTACCCAAGCGGCGAACTCTACGGCGCTTTTTTCGCTGTCGCCCTACTTAACGCGATAGTTCCCTTGGTGAGAAGCTTGGAAAGTAGATTGCTATATAAAGGAAGCAAAGGAAGCAGGAGTGGGGAGTAAATTTCTTGCTACTAAATAAGTCTTGTTTATTTCCCCAAACAAAGGAGTTTTATTTTGAAAAATATAGGGATAATAGCGGCGTGGATAGCGAGCGTTCTTTTAGTCGGGTGGTTTCTGTTCTTTTTTACCCAGCCAGTCCGTAATGAGATTCTTCGACGCTCGATAAACAGACTGCTTATAGAGAACGGCGAGAGCGGCAGACTGCTTGTTTTCCCGACCAGGGTGAGCGCGACTGGGGTGTGGTGGACAGTGAGCGATACTGACGAGAGAGCCGTGATGTTTGCGATCATGGACGGAGGCGTTCCGGTCCCGTGTATAGCTTTTGTGAACGGCGCAGACATTGAGGTCAAACCCTTGAACAATTACGCGAAGACCGTTTATAAGCGTCTCTCTAAAGGGTTTATCGACATTTATATCCGCCGCATAGAAAAGGAAATTAAGGATAAAACATGAATTTTAAAACACAAATGCTTTTTGATTCGCCGCTTGCGCCTCTCTCGTGCGCGAGTCTTTTGCTCATAGCTTCTGGTAGACTCGCTTTCGCTATGGTCGCAGTCGCGGGAGTCGTATGGGTTTACATTTTGACTACTCTCGTCGTTTCCACCGCGAAACCGATTCTTCCCAAAACAGGGAAGAACATCGTCGCCGTGTTTTTGATGGGATTCATCGCCGGAGTCTACCTTCTTTTGCTATGGTTCATAAGTCCGTTTCTCACTCTGGGAAGCTTGTACATAATACTGTTGATACCCTGTTGTTTCATAAACTCAAACACGTTCAAGAATATTGAATCCGCGTCGGTCGCGACTGCGATATCCTATGCGGCTTGGGACGCGTTGGCGATAGGGATTCCCATCATAGGACTTTCCCTCATCAGGGAGCCGCTAGGTTTCAAGTCGCTTTCGTTTCCGGGCGGCGAACAAGGCATCGTGGAGCTATTCGGGGACTCTCGTGAAAACGATTTTCTGCCAATCAGACTCCTCGCAAGTTCGTCCGGCGCGTTCTTGTTATTGGGCTATATTACAGCCTTGTTTATCAGCATGAAACGCCGATATACCGGAGGAAAAGTATGATACTGTTAGCTATTTCCGCGAGTCTCGCCTTCAACCTCGTCGTTCAATTCGGATTAGGCGCGTCCAAGTTGACCGACGAAAAGCCGACGCCCCTGCCTTTCCTGCAAGCGGGCGTCCTTTTCGCGAGCGTATGGTTTCTGTGGGCGGCGTTCACCTACGCTCTCATCCCCCTCTTTTCTATATTCTTCAGCTACATACTGTTTTTTCCGTTCTGTTCTATAGCCTGCATGGGACTCGAAAATCTCGCCGATAGGCTCCGGCAAGATATTTTCCCGGAAACGGAAACGACAAAGGTCTTCTCGCCTCTGTCAGCATACGACGGGTCTACCCTGCTTTCTCTTGTGCTGACCATACACATCGCGGGGACCTTTCTTGAAGCCTTCGTTGTATCGTTGAGTTTCGCGGTTGGGATGTTGTTTTCAATACTCATACTCAACGAAATCCGTAAAAAAGCGTCTATGGAAACGGCGCCTGCGTTTTTACAAGGAAAGCCGCTCATGCTTATTTCAATGGGATTCTTATCCCTCATTTTCACATCGTCCGCCGTGCTGTTATTCAACGCATTAGCGGGGAGATAAGTGGAAAACATCACTCACAATCCGTATGCGCTCAAGGCGTATGATTTTCAGCGACGGATTGAGGTTTTTCAGAGATTTATCACTCGATAGCGGATTATTGAAAAACGTTTGTAAAATTTTAAGGAAGAATGGTGGAGAAAATAAGTTTCATATTGGGTTCGCATAATCATCTGCCGCCTGGCATAGACGACGACGAATACGAAAGAACCTATCGCAAAAAGCTCAAACCTTTTATATCGGCGCTCTATAAATTCCCTAAAATTCAGGCGACTCTGCACTATTCGGGCATTCTGTTGCACTGGATGGAACGGTCGCACCCTGAATTTTTTATGCTCATTGAAGAAATGGCTTCCCGCAAACAAGTGGAAATGCTGGGCGGGGGCTTTTACGAACCCATGATGCCTCTGATTCCACTCGCCGACAAACTGGGACAGATAGAGCTTCTTACCACATACCTGCGAAAACAGTTCGGTAAACGCCCGCAGGGTTGCCGTCTGCCCGCTCTGGCATGGGAGCAAAACATGGTGGTTCCCCTCTATAACAGCGGTATGCTCTACACATTCCTTGACGAAGACCAATTTCTGCTCGCGGGTCTGTCTGGCGATTCCCCATGCATCACCGAAGACCAAGGTAAGACCATCAAGGTGTTTCCTATTGTCCGTAGTTTGAATTCTCTTTTCGCGCAGAAAAGAGCGGGGACCGTTTTAGAAGACCTGATTCCCCAGAAAACAGCAGGCAAAGAGAATGTTATCTGCGTGTTTCCGGATATCCTCTTCGCCGAAGAAACCGAGTCGCCGGACTTTACTTACCAGTTATTCTTTGAAGACCTCTCTCGTTTTGAATCGAGCGTTGATTTCACGGCGCCTTCCAAAATTCACCATAACTTCAAACGTCCGCCCAAGGCGTATTTTCCCGGCTCCTTGAGCCTCGACGCGCTGTCAGAAGGCGCGTCCGCGCCGAAATACGAACCATCTCGTCAGTTCCTCATTCAATATTTGGAAGCTAACTGTATCTATTCAAAGATGTTGTTTACAGGTTTGCTTATCAACCAGCTCAAGGGCGATAAGTCTCGAAAACGTACCGCGCGAGAAGAAATCTGGAAAGCTCAAGTCTACGATGCGTTCTGTCCTTCGGTCAACGGCGGGATATATCGCCATACGGTCCGCAAGGCCGCGTATAAAGCCCTCCTCGAAGCGGAAAAAATCAGCAGAGAAAGGGAGGATTTCACTCCTTCGTTGTTGGCTTTTGATTTTGACATGGATGGGAAAGAAGAATTCTTGTTTCAGGAGGAACACGTCAACTGCTACGTCAAACATCAAGGCGCGAGCGTGTTCGAGCTGGATTACCTGCCTAAAACGTTTAATTATTTAGATACCTTCACCGTGTCCCCGGACGCCGGCAGGCGGACCGCGTTCTACGATGTGCTTGCGCCCAAGGAAACGTCTCTTGAAACGCTGTTCGTGGATACGGCAGTCGAGACGGACGTTCACAAAGCTCAAACTGGATTCTTGGAAACCCACCCGGACAAACACAAATTTCGCTTCTGCGGGAAAGAAAATTTTGAAATACAGGAAGTGGATAAATCCCATGGAAGAGTCGTCTTTCACCTGCCCTCCAATACGGACCTCCCATTTGGAAACATTGAGATGGAAAAGACCTTTCAGCTCAAAAAAAGCGTGTTGACGGTTCATTACTCGCTTGAGAATAAGGGACCGGACGTAGAATTTCTTTTTATTCCCAGCATAGATATTTCGTTTTCCGGAGACGATCCCGCTTCTCTGCGGATATTCAAACTCAATGACGAAACGAAGGATCCCGTCAACATGGGAGAAGCGCTGATCCAGGTTCAAGGCGTCAAATTTCAAGACATAAAGAACGAAGCCGTTGTCGTCATCATCGCGGACAGATTTTTTGAAGCCTACATAACGTCCGTAAGGACGCCTTGCCCATTGGGAAACGGCGGCGAGGCCGACGTCGCCGTCATGTACCAATCTACAAACATCGCTCCGATAAAATCAATCTCTTTGGGGACCGGAAAACGGTTCGAGATTGAATTTAAGCTGGGGATGTATCACTAAAGAGAGTGAACAGCGGCGTTTAGTGAAAGTTATCCGCTTTCATGTAACGTTCACTCTGCACTGAAAAGGAGTCGCCATGAAGATTGGTATTGACACATTTTCTTGTGACAGCGGTAGGTCTGGAGTAGGTATATATTTGATGCAATTGTTGAAACGGATTCCACCGTCTTCCGGGGCGAGCTACGAGCTGTTCGGGTGGGAATATGACCGTTTTATATTCAGAGAGTCCACACCAAACTTCGAGTTTATCCCCCAGTGTCGGATAAATGGTAGATTTCCCAATATGGCATGGCATGTGTTTCAATACTCAAAATTCGTCCGCAAACGCGCCTACAGCGTGTGTTTTTTCCCGGCGGCGCACAAACGCCTGCCATACGACTCTCCGTGTCCCACCATAGGAACGGTTCATGATATGGCGCGCTACTGGGGCGCGCGGGAAAAAACGGATTATATCGGGTCGTTCCTTCGATACGTCTTTCCCAATATTCTACGCCGCATGGATAAAATCATCGCTGTGAGCGGCTTCGTCAAGCAGGAACTGATTGACATAGCGAATGTGCGGGAGTCTCGTATTGAAGTGGTGCCCAACGGCGTTGACACCGCGATATTCTATCCTCGTCCCAAAAACGAAGCCAGTATCGTGCTTATTCAGCCTTTCAGTTTCCGCCAGCCGTACATCCTCTATATTTCCCGCATAGAACATCCGGTGAAGAACCACATCAGACTCATCGCCGCATTCAACATATTCAAGGATCGCACCCACTACCCATATCGTCTCGTATGCGCGGGAAGCGACAGTCGGGGCGCGAAAAAAGTCAAAGAAGCCGCGGCCGAGTCCCCTTATAAGACGGACATATTTTTCACGGGGCATTTTCCGTCCAACAGCCTGCCCGCCCTGTATGCAGGGGCGGATATGGTAGTCATACCCTCGCTCTATGAGGGCTTCGGACTAGGCGTACTTGAAGCAATGGCGTGTGGGATTCCGGTGGCGTGCGCCCGCGCCGCTTCTCTACCGGAAACCGCGAAACACGCGGCTCTATATTTTGACGCGGAAGACCCTGAAGATATGGCCGACCGTATGGTAACGCTCGCTACAAATCACGATATTTACCGCGAATGCCGCGTATTGGGACTTGAACGGGTCAAAGAATTCTCTTGGGAGAAATGCGTGGAAAGAACTTTACAGATCATACAGGAAACATGAGTAAGATTGACAGGAACGTCCGCCAAGTCCATTAAGCCCGCGCTTCACGAGCGTAACGAATCATAAAGAGGGTGTTCCCATTGCGGTTTCTTTTATGATATAATGTTTTTCTATGACATATCAAATTATAGGGGCGCCGTTCCCTGTGGTTATTTGTGAGTTGACAACGGGCGAGTCCATGTCTTGTCAAGCGGGCGCTATGGCGTGGATGACGCAAAACGTCAGGATGAAGACTAACGCGGGCGGCGGCGGCTTGGGCGGGATTTTCTCTCGTGTGATGACGGGCGAGTCTCTGTTCCAAAATAGGTATACGGCTGAAGGCGGCGTTGGTAATATCGCATTTCGGGCGGAAACGCCAGGCGAAATTATTGCTGTTGAGATAAGCGCTTGTAATAGTATCATCGCGCAAAAAGGGGCGTTCATAGCCTCGGAAATCGGCGTGAATATCGAGATTGCCTTGCAGAAGTCTCTGGGCGCGGGTTTCTTCAGCGGAGAGGGTTTTATCTTGCAACGTTTCACTGGAAACGGCGTGGTGTTTCTGGGTATTGACGGTACGGTCGTGGATTACACTCTCGACGTGGGTGAAACGATGGTCATGGATACAGGCACGTTTGCGGCAGCCGAAAGCACGGTGTCGGTAGACGTGGAGGCGATTCAGGGCTTGGGTAATGTGTTTGCTGGCGGAGAAGGTCTGTTCAATACAAAAGTAATTGGTCCAGGTAAGATATGGTTGCAGACGATGCCTCTTTCATCGCTTGCTCAGTCGATTCTCAAGCTGGCGCCGAAACGGTAGTTCTAAACATGGGCATAAACGCTTGTTATGAGAGAAAGGGAGGTATTCGCCGCTAATATCGAGGCTCACGCGGTTCTCCGTAGACGCACATCTTCAATATTACAGCTAAATAATTCGCGCAAATCGTTGAGTCCTAGCGCCATAAGCGCCATGCGGTCAATACCGAGACCCCATGCGGCTACTGGTACATCTACGCCAAGCGAAGCCGTCACTTCAGGACGGAATATGCCGGAGCCGCCTAACTCGAACCACCCTAGGACTGGATGTTTGATATGGACTTCAATGGACGGTTCGGTAAACGGGAAGTAACCAGGAACATATTTCACTTCTTTTGCGCCAGCCACCTCGACGGCGAACATTTCGAGAAAGCCCAAAAGGGTGCGGAGATTTACCTCTTCGCCTAAAACAATCCCCTCGGTCTGGTAAAAGTCGGATAAATGGGTTGCGTCCACGCGGTCGTAACGGAAGCACCGGAGCATACCGAAGTATTTACCTGGAATCTTCGCGCTGGGCAGGGTTTTAGCGGACATAACCGTCCCTTGTGAACGTAAGATTAAGCGTTTTGTAAAATCGCGGTCAAAGCGATAATTCCACCCGCGGGAGCCTGTCTTGCCTCCATTCTCATGCGTTGCGGCGACGTTGGATAACCATGGTTCCTCGATAGCCTTTGCGAACTGCGGTTCTGCGATGCGGTAAACGTCATGAATATCCCGCGCCGCATGGAACTGGGGCATGAATAGAGCGTCTGAATTCCAGAATTCGGTTTCAATAAGGGGTCCGTCAAATTCCTCGAAGCCAAGTGATACGAGTTTATCCTTAACGTCTTCCAAAAACTTGGCGTAGGGATTGGTTCTCCCCGGAATTAAGCGGATAGGCGGCGTATTGACGTTATAGGCGCGGAAGGTTTTCCCTTTCCAGTCTCCGGTCGCCAGCATTTCCGTCGTAAGCGCGTTGGTCTCCTCGCCTGTAACGCCTCCTTCTCGCAAAGCCGCGACCGTCGCGTCCCATTGGTCAGTAAAGGCGAAGAACGCGGTCTCCCTGTCGAATTCGCGGAAAGGCGCGTCCGCGGCGCCGCGTTTTTTAGCGATGCTTGCGATATGCGTTTTTTCCTCGTCTGAGAGACTTTCCAGCTCAATGACGCCTGCCGCGCCCTTGTTAAGCAAACCACGTATGAGCGCGAGGCGTTTACCAGCGGGCGTATCAGACGATGGTCTGCCGTTTATGGTTTGTTCCGCTTGCGGCGCGGGGGCGACCTCCTTTTCGGCGTTCATAATAAGCGCGCCGAGTTTAGCAAGAGTCCCAAACGCGCTACCAGCGTCTTTACCGCTAATTTTCAGCGTTTCGGCGGCTTCCGTCAGCTTCATAGGTTTTATTCTGACAAGTTCGACGAGACGTTCTTCTGGAGAACCTTTTTCTTTCCACTGTTTACCGATCTCGGTCAATTCAAAAAAAGTCGCCTTCTCTCGACGGATCTCATTGATTAAGCCCTTTCCTAAAAGCCATGATAGGGCTTGATTACCGTTTCCTGCCCTGAAATCAAGGTCTTTTTCGATTCTTTCTATTGAAAGCTCGTCGTCTTTTTTATAAAAGAGCAAAATTTTCACCTCAAGTGGGTGTAAGCTTGTTATATCCATAATAACAGCATAACAAATTCGGCGTTTTGGAACAAGCCCAATAAATCGTCGTATTTAGGTAAAATTTAAGAAATATTCACCTGCGCGTCAGAGCGTCGTCAAAGCGAGCGAATAAACGTCTTCAACGCCGTCGACAAGAATTCCGCCCATGCCGAGCGATAGAGGGACTTCTACGTCAACGGCGAAACGGTCGCCTATGGATACGCATTCGGAACAAGGAACTCCAAGAAGTTCGGCGGCTTTGAGGAAAGGAGCGGCGTTTGGTTTAGAGACTTTGCATGTGTCAAGCCCCACGAGCGCCGAAAAGACCCCGCGGTCAACGCCAAGCGCGTCAAGCGTCTTTTGCGCTACGAGCGTTGGGTTATTGGTAACGAGCGCCAATTTGTAGAAATTCGCCAATTGAGCGAGGGTTTCGTCTAATCGCGGGTCGGAGTCAAGCGCCGACGCTGGGTCGTAAAGCTCCTCTCGCCAATGGACGCTTTCATCTATACTAACGCCGAAAGCCAAGAAAGCGTTACTCAGACTCGTCTTGCAACCGTTGTGCGTTTGCGCGAATTCCGCGTAAAATTTATCAATCTCGGCGCGCATTTGCTCAAAAGACTTGGCTTTTAGTATGGCGAGTCTTCTAATAGGCAAATCTATCTGGCTCTGCGCATATTCGCGATTCGTATAGAGCGTGCCGTCCATATCAAAGAGAAGCGCTGAGACATTTGATGGAATAGAATAGACATTCATTTTGTTCTTTCAGGCACGTTCGGCGAAACTCAGAAAATACTTGACGCATACTGCTTCCCATTCATGAGCGTCCGCGACCTGCGCGTCGAGTTTATCCAAGACCGCCTTATAGCGGTCTGGCGGAACTCTGCCCTTAACCAACCTCCACCATGCGCGTAGCTGTTCAGCCTCCCCTACCCCGCGCCGATAACGAAACGCAAGCTCGTCTTTGAGAGTCCGTCCAGAGCGCAACGTATAGTCCCAAGGAACGTGGTGAAACCAAAGCAGGTATTTTTCAGGGCAGGTCTTTATATCGTTAAATATGTCGGCGACTAGCGGGGCGTATTGGTCAACCGCGTCAGAGCCGTTCCGCGTGCGGTCAAATCCTAGCCCTCTTGCGTCCGCGCGGTGATAATAAGGAGGCTTCCAGTCGGCGCGGGAACCTTGGTCGCAACCAGGGTCAGGTCCATAGTGATGTTCGTAACGCATAATGTGGTTCAATCCCAGTGGGGTCATATAATCTATGCAGGCTTCCCATGAGTTGGTAAGGATTTTAACGACCGCATCTACAACGGTCGGGTCGTTTCCCCATGTCAAGACGCTCCATTCCAGCGCAATATCCGCGGGATCTAGAGTCCAGTCCCAGCTTAATCTGCCGAACGCGAAAAGGTTAGCGCTATGGAATAGGCTCCCGCACCAGTCATAGTTATCGCCAATATTAGAGACGCCCGCGACGCCGGAGAGTTTTTTCTCTTCAAGAACTTTGCCAACGGAGCTTTGATTCTCCGAATCTTCATCTGGGAATCTTATCCCGAATTGCAGGATTTCCTTCCACATAGGCGCTAAAAATACGATATGCTCGCCTTGTCCTAGGTATTCTTGAGTGATTTGGAATTCCATGAATAGGGAGGTTTCTTTCATCGCGCCGAAGAGCGGATGGACAGGCTCGCGGGGTTGAAAATCTATGGGACCGTTCTTCACTTGAACCGCTGAGTTGCTTCTAAATTTACCGTCTAAAGGTTTGAAGTCCGTATACGCTTTTTTCGCACGGTCGGTTTCGCCGTGTCCATAGACGAATGCCCGCCAGATTACTATACCGCCGTGGGGGGACAGCGCGTCGGCAAGCGCGTTTGCTCCGTCAGCGTGGTTACGTCCATAAGCGTATGGACCTGGCTGTCCCTCTGAATCCGCTTTAACGACAAAACCGCCGAAGTCTGGAATAAGCGCGTATATCTCAGCGGCTTTGTTCTTCCACCATAGGCGAACAGCGTCGTCAAGCGGGTCGGCGGTGGACAAGCCGCTCAGACTGATAGGAGCGGCGAAATTAACCGAAAGAAAAACCTTTACGTTATAATCGCGGAATACGTCCGCAAGAGCCGCCGTTTTTTTTAGGTATTCGCTGGTTAAAAATATTGGATTAGCGTTGACGTTATTGAGAACCGAACCGTTTATACCGACCGATGCGACGATTCGGGCGTAATCGACGTACCGTCGCTCTATCTTTGGTAGGTCGTCCCATTTCCAAAGGCTTTTCCCCGCGTATCCCCTTTCAACGGACCTGTCTAAATTATCCCAGTGGTTCAATATACGCCATGAAATCTTTGGAGAATCGGCGATTTGGACGAAATTCTCGTCTATTCTTCCTGTATTGAGGAGACGTAGAAGGGTAAAAACGCCGTAAAGAACGCCCGCGCCTGTTTGAGAACTGACGGCGAGCGCGCCGCCTTTGTTTCTGATTAAAAAACCTTCACCTGCCGGAGCGTCTTTCGCTTCCGTGTCAACCGTTATCGCGTCTGCGGAAAAAACTGTCTTCAACTCGGTTATTGCCGCGTTTAAGACGTTGTTTTTTTCACCGCAGGAAAGAATTACACGCCGCGCGTTTTTTTTTTGGCTTTCGCCCGCGTAGCGAAGCCATAATTTATCATACATAGGCGTTATTTTAGCGCGAGACGGCGAAAAAGTCTAGCGTTCATCAATTATTTTTACACACCTCGCCCTTGTATAAATCCCATTCTGCACTATAATAAAAGTATGCAAACAAAAGGAGAAACCGATGAACAGATTGATTAACGGAAACCCTTTGACGCGGGTTTGCGCGCCGCTTTTCGCGCTGACGGCGCTTCTTTCCTGCGCGACTACGGGCGGCGGCAGCGGGCTTTCCCTTGACGAAGGCATCGCGCAAATAGCGCGGGACATCGAGGCAGGGCTGCCCCAAGGAACCCGTATCGCGGCGGTAAACTTCGAGTCCCCCTCGGCGCGGTTCAGCGACTACGTGCTGGAGGAGTTGCAGAGCGTTCTCGTCAACAACCGCAGGCTCGTCGTTACGGAGCGTTCCAAGTTGGAGCTGCTACGGAACGAACTGACCTTCCAGATGTCAGGGGACGTGAGCGACGAGAGCGCGGTCTCCATCGGGAAGTTTCTGGGAGCGCAGGCGCTCGTCACCGGAAGCCTGACGGATATAGGCGGGGGGAGCTACCGTTTCCGATTCAACGCGATAGACGTAGAGACGGCGGCGCGAAAGGCGTCCCCGGCGGTAACGATAGAGCGGGACAACACGATAGCGTTCATGCTGCCCGCCGAAACAGCGCCGCCAGCGCAGGTTCCCTCAAGACCCGACCCGTCGCTGGCGACAGCGTATTTTAACGCGGGCTTTGCCCACTACGAGGCGAAGCGCTACACGGAGGCGGTCGCGGACTTTACCCGCGCCCTCGAAGTTAAGAAGGACGACGCGACTTCGTTGCATTACCGGGCGTATTCGTATTACTACCTTGAAGACTATGACCGGAGCATTGCGGACGCGAGCCGTTTGATACAACTGGAACCGGGGAATGCGGACCACTATCTTCTCCGGAGCACCGCCTACATTGAAAAAAAAGAATATGACAAAGCCGTCGCGGATTGCAATCAGGCGTTGCGCCTCAACCCCAATTACGCCAATGCGTACCTTAACCGGGGTGCCGCCTACCGGAGGAACAAAGGGGAGGATGACCGCGCCATTGCCGACTACAACCAGGCGCTCCGCCTCAACCCCAATTACGCCGAAGCGTACTATAACCGGGGGATCGCCTACGATGACAAAGGGGAGTATGACCGCGCCATTGCCGACTACACCCAGGCGCTCCGCCTCAATCCCAATTTCGCCAGCGCGTACTATAACCGGGGGAACGCCTACTATTACAAAAGGGAGTATGACCGCGCCATTGCCGACCACAACGAGGCGCTCCGCCTCAACCCCAATTTCGCCGAAGCGTACAATAACCGGGGGCTCGCCTACCGGGCCAAAGAGGAGTATGACCGCGCCATTGCCGACTTCAATCAGGCGCTGCGCCTCAACCCCAATTACGACAAGGCGTACAATAATCGGGGGCTCGCCTACTGGGACAAAGGGGAGTATGACCGCGCCATTGCCGACTACAATCAGGCGCTGCGTCTCAACCCCAATTACGCCGACGCGTACATTAGCCGGGGTGCCGCCCGCTATTACAAAAAAGACTACGCCCGCGCCCGCGCGGATTGGGAGAAGGCGTTACAGATCAATCCCAATCACGCCGGTGCGCGGAATAATCTTGGAGTCCTGCAAAGCGAGGGGCATTAGGGAGGTAACAGATATCAAAGAACAAGTAACAAGTAGCAGGTAATAGGGAACAGGTTTTGTTGTTTGAGGACGGAGCTTGTTACCTGTTATCTGTTATCTAACTTACAGAACAGGAGTATACACAATGAGGTTAAAACAAAGACACTTCTTCGCCGCGCCGCTTTTCGCGCTGACGGTCTTTTTCGCCGCGGTTCCGGCGGACGGGTTGTCGATGGACGAGGGCATCGCGCAAATAGCGCGGGACATCGAGGCGGGGCTGCCCGCCGGAACCCGTATCGCGGCGGTAAACTTCGAGTCCCCCTCGGCGCGGTTCAGCGACTACGTGCTTGAAGAATTGCAGGGCGCTCTTGTAAACAACAAAAGACTGGTTGTTACCGAGCGTTCCAGGCTGGAACTGCTGCGGAACGAGCTGACCTTTCAGGTGTCCGGGGACGTGAGCGACGAGAGCGCGGCGTCGATAGGCAAGTTTCTGGGAGCGCAGGCGCTCATCACCGGAAGCCTGACGGAACTGGGCGGGGGGAACTACCGTTTCCGGTTCAACGCGATAGACGTGGA